>CAYTDF010000128.1:0-10122 GCA_964436365.1 uncultured bacterium
ACGCGCGGAAAGCCCGAGCCGCTCGATTCCGCTCCGAAGGATATCCCGGGAGTTATCGGCCAGACGGCAGTGTTTCTGTAGCTCTACCGTCCCCATGTGCGCATTGCAGTGGATTCCATTCGAATCCAGCCGTCCGATTTGCCTCTCCCGGGCGTTCTGAACACGTTCGCGAATCAGACTGGAGGCGTCCCCAGACGGCGGCGCGTGGAGATCGTCGACCGAGACGGCGGGAACCTCGATGTGAATGTCGATGCGATCCAAGAGCGGGCCGGACAACCGGCTGATGTATCGTTGGATTTGTTGCGGATTGCAGCTGCACGCGTGTGTTCCGTCGCCGAAATAGCCGCAAGGGCATGGATTGCACGCCGTCACCAACATGAACCGGCTGGGATAGGTCAGGCTGGCCCTCGCCCGTGAGATCGTCACCGTGCCATCCTCCAACGGTTGGCGAAGATTCTCCAACACATTCCGCGAAAACTCGGGCAACTCATCGAGGAACAGAATACCGTGATGGGCGAGGCTCACTTCACCCGGGCGCGGAATCGCTCCCCCTCCGATCAAACCGGCGTCGGACACACTGTGGTGCGGCGAACGAAACGGGCGTGTCGCAATAAGGCTCTCATCGGCAGAAAGCCTACTGGCGATACTGTGGATCTTCGTCGTCGCCAGAGCCTCGTCCAAAGTCATCTTCGGCATAATCGTGGCCAGCCTTTTGGCCAGCATCGTCTTACCCGATCCAGGAGGACCGATCATGATAACGTTATGTCCTCCGGCGGCGGCGACTTCGAGCGCACGTTTCACATGCTCCTGCCCCTTCACATCCCGAAAATCGACGTGGTAGCGGGACGACTCGTCGAAAACAGTTGAAAGATCGAGTTTGCGGGGAGGAATCGGCGAATCGTTCAGGTGCCCCATCGCCTGCTTCAAGGTTTCCACGGGGATCACATCGATACCGGCAACCACAGCCGCCTCATTGGCATTCTCAGCCGGGAGCATGATCGCTTTCTTTCCCGCCTGCTGTGCCGAGACTGCGATCGGCAGAACCCCACGGATACCGCGCACCTCACCGTCAAGCGAGAGTTCTCCCAAGATCATCGTCTGTTCGAGTTCGGCCGGTTCGATCAGTCCCGACCCCGCCAGCAGTCCGATGGCGATAGGCAGGTCGAGGGACGAGCCCTCTTTGGGAATATCCGCCGGAGCCAGGTTGATCGTGATCCGACGCTGCGGAAACGAGTAGCCGGTATTGGCCAATGCGCTGCGGACGCGTTCCTTGCTTTCCTTGATGGCGGCATCCGGCAGACCGACCAGCGCATACACGGGCATCCCCGCCGAGAGATCGAGTTCCACCTCCATCACGTAAGCATCGATTCCCTGCACCGCCGCTGAATAAATACGCACAAACATTTGTTCTATCTCCCAAATCCCGCATCCAACCTAGCCACGCTCGCGCCCGATCAACGCCAAACCGTTAAGGCCGAGATGTGGCTCGTGAACATCGAAGACGCCCTCATCCGCAAGAAGATGACTGTACCCGCCCGTCCCCACAAGCGGGGCCGGAGTTCCGAGGGCCTCGCGCAACCGCTCCGTCATTCCCTGCAACA
Source organism: uncultured bacterium (assembly GCA_964436365.1). GTDB lineage: Bacteria > Hinthialibacterota > Hinthialibacteria > Hinthialibacterales > CAYTDF01. The sequence continues at coordinate 1,602 of CAYTDF010000128.1, forward strand.
TCGAGAGCGTGCCGTAGTACGTCCCCGACTGCATATGTTCCAGGGTCGTTTTGCCGATGAGCGAGTCGGGCTTTTCCCAACCGATGGGCGCCAGCAACGCCGCACACTGGGTGAGCGCTTCGGAAGAAATCCCCACGCCGGGACAGATCGCCCCTCCCACATACCGTCCTTCCGCGTCGATCGCTTCAAACGTGGTCGCGGTCCCCAAGCTGGTCACCAGGACCGGCTTCCCCACCAAGTGCATGGCGGCCACGGCGTTGACGATACGGTCGACTCCGACGGCGTGCGGTTGATCGACCAGCAACGGAATCAATTCCGTGCGAAACGTATTGACGTAGATCGGTTCGCGACCGGTGTTCTGCGTCAGCGCCTCTTTCACCGAAGGAATGAACGGCGGCACGACACTGGCGAAAACCGGAACAAGTTCGCATTCGTACGCCGACTGCCAACGTTCCGCCAGGTTCGCCACCATAGCCGCCGTCGCCTCCAGGGTCGGCAAATGCTCGATTTCGAGAATCTCTTCGCCACGAAACAGGGCCACATCGGTCGCGCTGTTCCCCATCTCCACCGCCAGCAACGTCTTTTCGTCCATGATCGTCCTAACCCGACTCATCGAATAAACCGTTTCGCCAACACAAAACGTCCCGCAAGTTCTTCATCAAAATCAGAGACCTTGGGGTCGAAACTACCGGTGTGAACCCCATGCTTCGAACTCGAATGAATAAACATCATACCGCCCGCCGACATCCCCACGTGAGAAATCGCCCCCAACCGATCGGCAAAAAAGAGCAAGTCTCCGGGCAACAGGCTCTCCAACCAACCGGACGCCCCAACGATTTCACCAAAGAGGATCTGCTGACTGGCGTCTCGAGCGATGGGAAACCCCAGTCTCGCATAGATCAGCTGAACCAATCCGGAACAGTCCACACCTTCCAGACTGCGTCCGCCCCAATGGTACGGTACACCCAAATACCGTTCGGCCTCTTCAATCGCTTTTGCGCGCAACGGTGAAGCGTTCACGTCATGGACCCTGTAGAGTTCGGGTGAAACAGACACACGACTCCCATCCACCCGCCGAACCGTACCCTCCAGATCGAACGGCAGATTCGAGCCATCCGGGATGAGCGTTCCCTCCGCTTTCACCGGCTTCAAGAAGAACGCGCGCCGGTTGCCGCGCCACGCCAGCCACTCCGAACGCTCCACAACCAAGACGCTCTCGCTGGGCAGCCAACCCAGATACCCGATGGGGGAGTGCACCAACAGCCAGTCGCCCTCACGCGCCAAAAGCAACAGCGGCTCTCCATAGAGGATCGTCTCCACACGGTCCGAGCCGTGCGCCGGCGAAGAGCGAAGATCGGTGCGCGGCTCGCAGGCCAAAGCGAAACGCCGCTCCCGCAGAGCTTCGTCGGGAAGGAGAGCGACCCGGCTGACATCCCCCTCAACGTCCAACCGCTCCAACAGCTGTTCGATTCCCGACTTCAGCTGCCGGTAATGGACTCGCCCCCGCACCACGGCCAGGCCGTCTCGCATCTCCACGTCCAGTTGGCAGTGGAAGAGACGTCGATCGGCGACCACGCGCCGGATATGTTCTTCGAGAGCGTCGTGGATATCTGTTTTTCCGGGTGAGTTGGAGCTGGGGACGGAGGCCAGGTAGACCGCCGCTCGATCGGGACCCGGGTCGGTTTCCGCGTTCATGCCTCTACAGTACCAGCATGGCGTCACCGTAGGAATAGAAACGAAAACGGCGCTCGACCGCATGACGGTACACCTGCCTCTGCAAGTCGACCCCACAGAAGGCCGCCACCAGTACGATCAGTGTGGAGCGGGGCAGATGGAAGTTCGTGAGCAAACCGTCCACACACCGGTAGCGGTAGCCCGGCTGGATGAACAGGTCCGTCGTTCCCTTCTTGGCTCGCACTTGCCCATCTTCGTCCGTACAACTCTCCAGCACGCGGACGGCGGTGGTTCCGACCGCAACCGCACGTCCTCCGCCGGCGCGGACCTCGTTCAGTGTCGCGGCCGCGCTCTCCGGCATCTCGAACCACTCATGGTGCATACGGTGTTCGTCAAGCGACTCGACCCGGATTGGCAGAAACGTGTCCCGGCCGACTTGGAGACGGACTGGAATCACTTTCACTCCGGCTTCCCGGATACTCTCCAGAAGTGTGCCCGTGAAATGCAACCCGGCGGTAGGTGCCGCCGCCGAGGGCCGTGCGGAATCCTGTTTGGCATAGACCGTCTGGTAACGGTTGCGATCTTCGCTACGGTCGTCGTCTGCCGTACGTTGAATGTAAGGCGGCAGGGGCACGCGGCCGTGCTCGTTCAGCACCGTCTCCCACTCGCCTTCGTACTCGAACTCGACCTCAACGTGGCCATCGCCGAGAATCGAAACCACTCGCGCTTCGAATGCAGGCGCGATGGCAAGCCGTGTCCCTTCACGGAGACGGCTGACGCGTTGCGCCATCGCTTCCCATCGGTCTCCGCCCCGGCGTTGCAACAACAGCAGTTCGATCCGCGCGCCGGTTTCGTTCTTTCGCGCCAGGAGCCGAGCGGGATGCACGAAAGTCTCGTTCAGAACCAGTGCGTCGCCGGGCTGCAAGAACCGGCCGATCTGGGCCACAGTCGATTCCTCGATTTGGCCGCTCGTACGGTTGGCGATCAGCAGGCGCGACGTGTCCCGCTTTTCGGGCGGGTGCTGCGCGATCAGTTCGGGGGGCAGATGGTAGTCGAAATCGGAGATATCCAAGATTCAGCGCCGGTGAAACAGATTCAGTGTCAGAGTGAGAACCGCCGAGACAATCGAAGTGCGAGGCTTGCAATAAACATAAGTTATTCCATATAAGCAACTTACGCACAGCCAGAGGGTCGTCTCAGCGAAAACTGAATGTACGGAGAATCCCTTCGAATTCAAAGGGCTGGCTGAGTGGACCGACCCGGGAAGCCATCGGACATACTAACGTATCAATACCGTCACGGTCCCCACGACCGCCTCGCCTGATCGACACATTTGCCTGACACTTTGTCAAAAGCACGATATATTCACGCTAGTACGATTACACAAAACGTGGGGGTATGTGATGAAGTTGTTTTCGACCTTCCTTTTTGTGCTGCTCATTGGAATACAAAGTGCGAGCCCAGTAAATGGCTTTGATGCGGTAACGATAGACCTAGGGCACGCGTCCGACGACCTACTGATCGCGTCACCGGAGGGCTACCCGGAAGCGGACTATACCTTCGGCTCGTTGCCCGTTGGGAGTGAGCCACTGTCGGGAGACGGCCAAGGGTTGACGGTCGTGCTCGATGAGGGTGAAGGTTTCCTGCTCTATGGTCCGGCGGTGGATGTAGGCCACGGTGTGGTGCTAATTCAGGGCCTGATCCAAACCACAAATCCGGGGATCGCCCTAGCTGTAGCCGGGCTGAATGTTCCCGCTGGAGGTGCGTTGTCCGACCTCGATGGCAGCATCGCTCTCAGCCAACCTGCCAACGGACAGGGGTATACAGGCATTTGGGGCGAACTGGAGCTCTTCTACGATCCCGAAGGCGACGCGGTCGCTCCGGTCTTTCAAGTGGTGAACGTCTCGACAGTAACCGCCATCGTTTATCTCGATCGGATATCCATTACTCCCCTGACCACTCTAGAGGCAGAAAGCCTCAGCGGAGCCCTGCACCTCAACCAACCGACTCCGGTGCCGACAAACACGCCAACATTCACACCGATACCGACGGAAGTGCCAACAAGTCGGGAACCCATGCTCTGGGTATCCGAGCGAAAACACATCCTCGGGGATGACATCCCCACCGATGAGACGCGGAACTACGGCACAGGTTCACTCCACGCGGTCTGGACGGGATCGGTCTATGCGGTCACGTACTACGACCGCATCGAGGGCGAGCAGCTCCTGGTCTTTATCGACACAAACGCGGAGCGCATCGGAGACCCAATTTTCCTCGCTGACTACGATTTCGCACTCACACAGTTACTCTGGGATGGTGACGCGCTCCTCTGCGTCATTGGTGGGCAGGATGAACGCATCGTCGATGGCGACTTTGAGAACCCCTTACCCGAGATTGAATACAAGCAGCCCATGACACTGATGCGGTTCAAGACCGATGGAACGCTTCTCAGCGAGACGATTCTTCTCAACAATCTGCAATATGAAGGATATAGCCTGAATGCGTGGCTAGAATCGGAGATTCTGTATATCGCATACCAGAGGAATGGGGAGCCTGGAAATCATGAGTTGATGACGTTCTCGCCGACAGGAGAGCCGCTCGGCGCTCCCATTGATATCGCGGTCCGGGGCCAACTCACGTCTGTAGCAACGATGGGCGACAGCTTTGCGGTCCTTTCCACACTACGACTTTCTTCGAGTTTCGATCGGTTCTGCGCTCTGCAGATCTTCGACAACAGCGAGAGCCAGTCGATAGCGCCCATCACATTCGACGCAAACCCCGGCTCGATAGCATGGGAGTGGCCTCATTGGAACGGGCGATATCTGATCTTATTGGGAATCCGAGAAAACGAGGATGGATCCGAGTCCATGTTCACCCAACGGTTTAACCGCTCGGGACAGATGGTCGGAGCCCCAACACAAATCGGAACGCTGCCGCCCGAGTTTTCGTATAAGCAGGTTGGCGAGCTGAGCTGGACCGGCGCGGACTACCTCGCCGTCTGGGAAAGGCGGATCGAGGGAACAAGGGAGGGGGATATCTTCGCGCAGCTCATGGACGCGGACGGTGTGCCGATCGGGGAGGCCGCCAGGGTGAGCGATCGCCCCCTGGCTCGTGTCGATCATACAATGGTCTTCGCGGAAAATGGATTCTCCGTATTCACTGCCGAAAAAAGCAATCAGGGGCAATCCTTATACTTCGTCAGGCTCGAAGCGCGAGAACTTCAACCTGCCTTCACCCCTACCCCCACTTTGGATCCAGATGTTCCCACGGTCACCCCAACCTCGTCACCAGTCCCCACAAACCAGCTGGTTTGGCGAGGTCTCATTCAAACAACCTTCGAGGGAGTCTTGATAGAGGTTGTGGGAGATACGGTGACGCTCAAGACAAATGAGGTCTTCAACACGGCCGAGACGATTTCGGCCGATTTCACGAATCCACTCCCAACCCACAGCGTGAATGCCTCAGTGCTGGTATTGGAAAGTGATGGCGTCGCGTGGGTACTGGAACAACCGCGCCCCTGGAACAACTACACGCTCTCGGTGGTACTCGAGCAGGGCGTCAGGGGAAGCGACGCAAGGAACGAGGAAATCGTCATTCGCTGGGGAGACGAGGTCCAACCGGAGCCCACCCCCACGCCATGGCCCGCGTGGAACGCAGCCGAGCCTTCCCCCACGCCCATCGAGGATGCACCACAGGTCCTATGGATTGTCAAGCACGGGGCTTTTCCTACAGAAAGCGGGAGCGGTGGTAGTGACTTCATTGAGTTTCGCAATCTCTTCACAGATCTGGGTGCGGAGAGTGATTGGATCGTGGCGGGATCGGAGCCGATCACAGACGAGCTCCTCACGGGGTACACAGCGGTCGTCTTTGGGAACACATTTAACCTGCCACCGCTCGCAGATGAGGAGACAGCAAGTGTTGTCCGTTACGTGCGCGGAGGCGGATCGATCTTCGTGATGGGACAACAAGGCGCCCACGCCATCCTCGAACCGGCCTCGATCTATGCCACTTCCGTCACGTACCCGTTCGGTATCGACTTCTCCACACACGCGCACGGAAGTACAGAGATACTCATCAATCATCCCCTTGTACACGGCGTCGTAGACCTAAAGGGAGGCGGGAGCGAACTGATTGTGGAACCGCCCGCCGCAGCGATCACCGCTGTCGGTGACGGCAAAGTCGTCTTGGCGGCCGCGGAGAACGGATACGGACGCGTCGTGGCCTACTCGGAGGGGCGTCGTTTCACGTCCAGCGAAATACAACTGGAAGGCCGCAGGGATTGGCGTGACAAACGGCGTTTCGCCGAAAACATCGCGTACTGGCTTCTGCGGTTGGAAGAGACCCGGGGGCCCACGCCGACGCCCACACCCACATTTGTGCTTCCGCCTTCGGACACGGATGAAACAGCCGAAGCCCTGGTGGGGCGAATGCTCGAAGCCAACCGCCCCTGGCTCGATCCCAATCGGATTGAGGCGGAATATTGGCTTGAACGAATAAGCAAATATGGAACGAAGGATATAGGACCTTGGTTTGTGGATGGCTCGGGACCGAATCCGAAAAGAGTGGGTTCGATCGTATGGAGTCCGCTCCACATCAGGAATTACAAAGAGAGCGGCTACGATCACGAAGAGGTTTCCTATAATGTGAGCATGGTAGGGCAAACGCTCTATGAGGGCCTCTCTGTCATCGCCGTCGATGTCGTGTTCGAGCCGAGCGCGGTCGACGAAATCGGTATGAGTGGGCAGAGTGGCGAAGGCGGTTCTTCCCACGGCGGTGCGGAGTTCAGGGCATGCCGCATCTACATCGAACCCCAGCGGGCGGTCCCACTTCTCATCCAATACAGCGGTGGTACAAGCATGGAGCGCCTCGAATTCGCTCCAGTTACGTGGAGTTTTGAACCGGATTTCTATGAAGTCGATGGAGGATATGCGCCACGGGCGTTCGAGAGAGACCAGCCTAGTTTCGTTCGCGAAGTTCAGAGGTTTCAGGTCGTGGATGACGTCTGGATATACGAGAGTGGCGACGCTTGGAGAGGAGTTCCACCTCAAGACAGGGATCTGGCGGAGCACATCCAGACCATCAAACTCATAGACTTGGTCATCACTGGCATCGGCTGAAGCGGGCTGCCACTCAGCGCCAGAAGTGATCCGCGTTATCCAACCTATCTGCGCCGACCGTGGTTCAGACCCCGCCAAGTGTCACGGGGACGACCTCACAAGACGAAAGCCGCTGTTGTAGTAGCGGCCATCGGGCGGGTCGTAGGTGCGATACGCCGACCGGCAATCCCCGGCGTTGTCGATAAAGTCGCCACCGCGCCCCACGCGGGTCGAGCCCGTTGAGGGGCCCTGTGGATCGACCTGGGAACCACGATCAGACGAATTTTCCCACCAGTCCGAGCACCACTCGTGAACGCTCCCGTGCATGTCGTACAGCCCCCAAGGATTCGGTAGTTTCAAGCCAACCTTCTTCGTGCCATCCACATTGCCGCTGTACGTATTATTGCCACCCCACCACATGTACTCATCCAGCAGAGCGCAGTAAGAAGTCGAGTCGGAGCACTCCAAAGCATCCCCAAACGAAAAACGCGTATCCGATCCCGCCCGGCACGCATACTCCCATTCCGCCTCCGTCGGCAAACGGAAAGTCCCCAGCCCCATGCCGTTCAACTGCTCGATGAAGGTCTGGCAGTCATCCCAACTCACGTAGTACACCGGATAATCATCACCAACACCGTAGGAGATAATTCCCAGGTCGGTTGCCGGATTAGAACCCATCACAGCCTCCCACTGCGCCTGCGTTACCTCATACTTCCCAAAGTAGAACGCTTCGGTGATGGTCACAGCGTGAAGCAACCACTCACCATCCGCCCATCGCCCCCGCTCATCAGACGGCGAGCCCATCGTGAAGGTCCCAGGATCGATCGACACCATCTTCAGCGGTTTCGCGTCCGATGGCATGCCGGGTAGATTGACGGTGATCGCATCACTGCCGTCCGTTGCGGTAGGAGTAGGCGTCGGGATCGGGGTATTTGTTGGCGTTGGCCCCGTTCCGCCCCCATCGACCAACCTCACAAGACGAAAGCCGGTGAAGTCGGCACGCAAGCCGGGCGAGTCGAGGCCGCGATACGCAGACCGGCAACTCCCGTCGCCGTCGGACCAGTTGCCGTCGCGTGCCACGCGGCTTGAGCCCGATGTGGGGCCCTGCGGATCAACCTGTGGGCCACGGGCGGATGGGCTCTCCCACCTGTCCGAGCACCACTCACGAACGTTCCCGGGCATGTCGTGCAGGCCCCAAGGATTCGGAAGTTTCCGCCCCACCTCTTTCGAGCCGTCTCGTTCACCTCCGTAGGTGCTGTTCCCACTCCACCACATATAATCATCCATGATTGCGCAGTAACTATCATCATCCCTATCCCCACACTCCAACGCATCCCCAAACGAAAAACGCGTATCTGTCCCCGCACGGCACGCATACTCCCATTCCGCCTCTGTCGGTAACCGGAACGTCCCTTGCCCCATACCGTTCAACTGTTCGATGAAGCTCTGGCAATCGTCCCAACTCACGTAGTACACCGGGTAATCATCACCCAGCCCGTACTGTCCGAAACTACTATGCGAGGGGTCTGAGCCCATCACCGCGCGCCACTGCGCCTGTGTTACCTCGTGCTTACCCAGGTGGAACCCCTGCGTTAGCGTCACAGTGTGAGAAGGCCAATCCAGGTCGTCCCTTCGTCCCCACTCATCCGACGGCGAGCCCATGGTGAAGGTGCCTGGATCAATCAACACCATCTCCAGCGGTTTCGCGTCCGATGGCATGCCGGGCAGATTGATGGTGATAGCGTCACCGC
>CAYTDF010000129.1:0-10114 GCA_964436365.1 uncultured bacterium
ACTCGTCTCATCCGCTTCTCCAGGAACCAGTGGATTTACTCTATAAGAGTCTGTTCCTATTTCACCTACGCTTCAAGCTCTTTCCGGTCTCGCACCGAGAATGCCGAGCCTCTGTTAACGTCGCTCTTTTCTGGGTAAGGTGTTGTTCGAAGAAGTGGCCGAGTTTTTTTGGGGAACAATCTCCGCTCGAGTCCGGGTTTTGCAGTTCTCCCGGCGCGCGCTTCGCGGTCTCTGACGGTCAGAATTCGTGAGAGCCGCTCGAATAGAAGAAGGTGTTTTGCGAATGAAAAACAAACGACTATTCCTCCTCTGTGGACTTATGATCGGCAGTGTGGCGATCTGCGTTTCGTCCTACGCCCATGTCGATGGACTTCCCTCTGTACACGATACCGTTGTGAAAGCCAAGAAGCGGCTTCTGCAGGAACTCCCCCAAGAAGAGCTTTTGAAACTGGACGACTCCCGGTTGAAGTCGCTCCTGACCGATGAAGAACGCGTTGTCCTCGGAAGCGGGCACATCCGTTTCAGCGTCAACGTCCCCGTTGCCGTCCGTGTCATTCGTGAAGCTGAACTGAGAGATAATCCCCTCTGGCTGGCCGATCGTGGGTTCGAACGCCAGGAGCTTCAAGTTCATGTCGATAGAGAAGCGTTCGATGTTTGGGAAAAGAGTTTCGAGCCCGGGCGTATCGGACTGGGTGTGAACTCTCTTCGCGGTGCGGACGACCACTACTCTATCGCTGTTGCCCCACTCGATTCCGACGCCGCACTGGAGATCACAGAGATCTATCCCGGTGCGTGCCGTCTGGGAACCCTGGAACGCCGTGCGCGGGTCTATGTGGATAGCGACGAGACCTTCACCCAGGTACCGGATCGACTCGTCGGGTCGCGGCTGATCATGCCCATGAGCGAGTGGCGGAGTTATGGCGAGCTGTTTCAGCGGTTTCAGAAGACGCGTTTTCCCGCAAAGGATCGCCCGGATCAAATTGTGCTGACCTGGAGCGACGATCCACAGACCACCCAGACCATCCAATGGCGTACGAGCACAAATGTAACCAAGGGCGCTGTGGCCTATCGGAAGAGATCGGAGTACAACCGTTTTCGGTCCACGTCACCTCGCAGAGTCAAGGCGGAGACCTTCAAACTGGAGACTCTGGATGTTGTCAACGATCCCATCTGCAATCGTCACACCGTCACGCTTCGCGACTTGGAGCCGGACACGACGTATCTCTATTCGGTTGGCGATGGCAGCCGGGCGGCGTGGAGCGAGCTGGCCGAGTTCACGACCGCGCCGGGCAGAGTTGAACCCTTCTCATTCATCTACATGGGCGATGCACAGAACGGCTTGGACCGCTGGGGTACACTCATTCAGAATGCGTTTCGAGAGCGCCCCGACATCTCCTTTTTCATGATGGCCGGCGACCTGGTGAACCGCGGCAACGAGCGCGCGGATTGGGACGACTTCTTCTACAATGCGGAGGGAATCTTCGACCGCCGCACGTTGGCTCCCTCGATCGGGAACCACGAATGCCAGGATGGCCCCCCCTTACTCTATCTCGATCTGTTCACTCTGCGCACAAATGGCCCGAAGGCGATTGAGCCGGAGAGGGCCTACGCTTTTGAATACAGCAACGCGCTTTTCGTCGTTCTCGATTCCAATGTTTCTCCCGAAGAGCAGGCGCAATGGCTCGAAGAGCAACTTGCCGATACAGACGCTACGTGGAAGTTCGTCATGTATCATCACCCCGCCTATTCTTCCAAAGGCAACCGAAACAACCCCGAACTACGGGCGGCGTGGCTGCCTCTCTTTGATAAGTATCAAGTAACAATGGCGCTTCAGGGGCACGACCACGCTTATCTACGGACATATCCGATGCGCGCCGACAAGCCGGTCGACGACCCAAGCAAAGGCACGACTTATATTGTTTCTAATTCGGGTATGAAGTTCTATTCTCAAGGTGAACATAGTTATACGGCTCGTGGGCTCACCAATCTCTCGATGTACCAGGTGTTGGATATTCAAATTTCCGGCAACCGGCTGTTGTACCGCGCGTATGATATCGATGGCGAGTTGAAGGACGAGATCGTAATTGAAAAATAGGGAAAAACAAAACGTCTGAAGGAGCGAGACTATGATGGTTCGGCGAATCTTACCGGTGTTTCTCTTGGTGGGGGCGTGGTGCGGCTGGGTTCTTGATGCACAGGCATATCGCGACCACGGTAGCTGGAAACAGACCTTGCACCAAAAGGCGCTGATTCTCGAGAAGACCGCGGCGGAACGACACAACATTGTCGGTTCCTATCCATCCTCCGTCATCCTCTTTCCCCCGAAGCACTACGTCGACCCGGAGACACACGGGTGGCGGACGCTCGTCGAAACGGGCTCACTCCCGGAGGGATGGACATTCGACCACGGGACAACCGGTGGTTCCAACATCGCGCATACCAGTTCCTGGACAGGATGTCTTCTGACCGGTGCGGCGTTTCGCGTAGCCTATCTTCGCGACGCCCTAGGCACCGATCACTCCGAGTACAAGGCCGCAAGTAAGCGCGCCGACGAAATCATTCATTCTCTGCGGATTCTTACGTTAGTGAGCGGGAACCCCGGTTTCTTGGCTCGTGGCGTGGCTCTCGGACACGGGATTTCCTATGAGGAGCGCGCCGGGGCCGGTTCGCGCGACCTCTGGGGCCAGGGGGTCGGAGAATACAGTCATCTTCGCTATCGAGGCGGGCCGAGTCACCACAATTACGACCAGGTCTTCCGAGGTCTCGGCATCTATTACTTCATCGCCGCTGACGACGCTCAGAAGAAGGCCATCGAGCCGATTGTCCGGGATATGTCCAACTGGGCGCATCTCGATAACGGTCCTGATCGGTGGCTGGCGGGGAATGGGCGGGATGAAAGAGCCCTCCGGCGGATCGCTGTTGGCAACGACGGGTTTGAAGATCGCCTACACGATCACCGGAAACAAGAAAGTCAAACGTCTGCACGACAAGTGGGTCGACCGGCTGGGGTATCGCGACCCCGAGCGCACCAAGCGCAGCATCATGGGACCGGCCCGGGGCAACTTCGACGACACCGACCATCTGCTCGCCGACCTGTATCTCCTGAACATCATTGAGGAAGATCCCGATCTTCGGCGTTACTACAAGAAATGCACCCGCGATTCCTGGGAGGCGCACAAAGGTGAGAAGATGGCTTGGTTCAACTTCATCTACCGTGCGATTCTGGGCGACGAATGCAGCGATTCGGAAGGCTCCATCTGGAATCTGCAGACGTTTCCGACGTGCCGGATCTTCCAGCCGCAGATGAACAGCATTCGCACCGACATCGAGTTCGTCACCAACCGTGGCCGAAAGGAAGCCAAGTACCCGCTCCCCGTTTACGAGCGCGCATCTGATAACGAGTATGAGTGGAAGGGAAGTCCTTTTCAGCTGGACGCTTGGACCAGTCGTATCGTTTCGGTGGTCGAGGTTTCACCGATCGACCCCTACGTCCAGTTTGCCGCCGACACTTCGGGGAGTGCTTATTGGAGCGTCAGCAAGGGTGAAATCTGGCATAAGATCGAAGGCTTGAGCGGAGTCAACGATTTCTTGTTCTCCTCAGACTACCCCTGGCTCGCTTTCGCCGCCGCCAGGGACGGTATCTACCAGACCCTCGACGGTGGCCGCAGCTGGCGACGTACCCACACCGTGGGAGCGGAGCGTCTCTGGTTGGACCCGGAGAATGCGTTCGTTTTGTATGCGGTGGGACCCGACGGCATTTACAAGAGCGCCGACCTCGGCGAGCGGGGCATGGGTACGGTCTGGGTATCTCTCACCGAATCGTCGCTGCCTTCCAGCGCCGTTTTCGCGGTCGACCCACGGGGTGACCGAGCCATGCTTTATATGCTCACGGACGAGGGGCTCTTCCGCAAGCGCGAAGGCGAGATCGATTGGAACGTGACCGAACGGCTCACACGGCCGCACGGATTCGGAGATTTCGAACCGGTCGGCGGCAAACCGCTGTGGATACGTGTCGACGATACAACGCCGGGGCGTCTGTTCCGTGCCGTCGCCGTCGATTTCCGAAGCCAAGGGATTCCCTTTATCAGTGTGAGTTCCGATAACGGTGAAACCTGGACACCGATCCTGCGTCAGCTGCAACCGCTTACCGAATGGGGCAGCGGGACCGGTGAGCCTGGGAACATTACGCGGGACGATCTGACCGCGCTGTACCAGGTGTTCAATGACTTCCCCATCCGCGACGTGCGTGTGGATCGAAAGAACCCCAAACGCTGGTATGGGCGACTCGATTCGGCGGTAGCCATTACCGACGACGAGGGCCGCAACTGGACAAAGAGCGCCGAGGGGCTCGACATTCCTCGTGTCCAGGCGCTGTGGACTCCACGTGCGTCGACCGATCTCTATGTGGGTACCCCGGCTGGGCTCTATATCAGTCGAGACCAGGGTCTGAACTGGCAGGACACGTCACTGATTCTCCAGCAGAATGGGACCGAGCGGAGTGAGATCGGGGGCAACGGTTACCTGTCCGCTTACTGGCTGGGCCGCTACCACGGCTTCATCGACAAGAAGACCGCGGAAGCCGAATGGTGGAAGTGACGGTTTCTCCGGTTTTTGGCGCGGATACGTTGCACGAACAAAAAAAACCCGAAGGGGGGAGAACCTTCGGGTTAAGAGGAGCGTCCTGCCAAACATTGGCGACGCGTGTTATGTATAGTATACGTCAAGCTTCTCTATGAGGCGCAAAACTCCTCGGCGAGATACCCTAAGAGCATCCGTTTGATGCGCCACAGTTCAGGCATTTGTAGCACGCGCCGTTGCGTACCATCATTGAGCCGCACTCGCTGCACGGTGGCGAATCTTCTTGCGTGTGAAACGCATAACCTATCGATTCCCCAGCAGCTACGATGCGGCCGGTCGTCATTTCGGGAGAGGACCGAGGAGGCTCCGGCGGCACCGTCACCGATGCCGCCGTCTTGCCTTCACCCTGGGAACCGGACGCCCGATCGGCGTCCTCAACTTGGTCGGTCAGTTCGATCGGCGTGGATTTCTTGGGTCCACGGTCGATAATCCCCAACCGCTTCTTGTCTTCATCGTTCATGCACTTGGCGGCCAAGTAGCGGAAGATGTAATCGACCACGCTCTTGGCGATGGGTATCTCCCCGTTGGTGGTGTATCCCGAAGGTTCGAAGCGTGTATGGCTGAACTTGTCCACCAAAACATGCAGCGGCACACCGTATTGCAGGGTCATGGAGATGGCTGTCGCGAAGCAATCCATCAAGCCGGAAACGACGCTGCCTTCTTTGGCCATCGTCAGGAAAATCTCTCCGGGACGGCCGTCCTCGTACATGCCGATGGTGATATACCCTTCGTGGCCGCCCACGGAGAATTTGTGGGTGATCGCCGCGCGCTCGTCCGGCAGACGTCGTCGGTACGGTTTGCTGACGGCGGGCGTCGTGCTCTCCACAGTGGAGAGCGCCGTGCTTTTTTCCGCAGGAGGTTCGGCGGTCTTGGGCACGGTGGTTTCGAGCTCAGTGGCGCTCATCGCGACCGCTTGTTTGGGTTGGGCGTCGTCGCTCTTCGAGCGTCCGGTGTTAAGCGGCTGAGTGCGCTTGCAGCCATCGCGATAAATGGCGATGGCTTTCAAGCCCAGTTTCCACCCCTCCATATAGGTCTGCATGATCTCTTCCGGTGTGGCCTCATTGGGCATATTCACGGTTTTTGAGATCGCGCCCGAAAGGAATGGCTGCACGGCGGCCATCATACGGATATGGCCCATGTAGTGGATCGTGCGAGTACCGTTGACCGGTTTGAAGGCGCAATCGAACACCGGAAGATGGTTGTCCGATAGGTCCGGTGCGCCCTCGATCGTCTCCTGTGTGTCGATAAACGCCGTGATTCCTGTGATTTGTTCCGGCGTGTAGTTCAGTTTCTCCAGGGCGAGGGGCACGGTGTTGTTGACGATCTTCAGCATGCCGCCACCGCTGAGTTTCTTGTACTTGACCAGCGCGATGTCCGGTTCGACTCCCGTTGTATCGCAATCCATCATGAAGCCGATCGTCCCGGTCGGAGCCAGAACAGAGACTTGCGCGTTCCGAATTCCCACCAGGCGCCCCAGTGCAATGGCTTGTGTCCAGGACTCGTATCCGGTCTCGTACAGGCCTGCGGGCAGGTTATCCCGGTTGATCTCACTCATGCTGTCACGGTGCTTCTCGAGCACGTGCAGGCACGGTTCGCGGTTGACTTCGAATCCCGAGAACGGGCCGGTGTGGGCGGCGATCCGCGCGCTGGTCGCATAGGCTTCGCCCGTCATCAACGCCGTGATTCCCGCCGCGATCTCGCGGCCCTCGTCACTGTCATAGGGAACACCATAGGACATCAGCAATGCGCCGAGGTTTGCGTAGCCCAGCCCCAATGGACGATAGTCGCCGCTGCTTTTGGCAATCGCATCGGTAGGATACGAGGCGCCATCGACGATGATCTCCTGGGCTGTCAGCAAGATCGAAACCGAGTATCGGAAACTCTCGGCGTCAAAACCGCCCTCTTCTGTACGGAACTTCATAAGATTGAGCGAGGCCAGGTTGCAGGCCGAGTCGTTGAGGAACATGTACTCGGAGCATGGATTACTGGCATGGATGGCATCGCTATTCGGGCAGGTGTGCCATTTGTTGACCGTGGTGTGGAACTGCATGCCCGGATCCCCGCAGAGCCACGCTGCGTCGGCCATCTGTTTCATGATATCCCGCGCACGGTAGGTATCCATCACCCTGCCGTCTTTGACCGCTCGCGTATGCCACTCGCCATCGTCTTCGACCGCTTGCATAAACTCGTCGGTCGCGCGGACACTGTTGTTCGAGTTCTGGAAGAAGACGGAGTTGTAAGCCTCGCCTCCGAAGGAACCGTCGTAGCCCATGTCGATCAGTGCCCAAGCCTTCTTCTCTTCTTGCGCTTTGCACGTGACAAAATCGACCAAGTCGGGATGATCGGCGTTAAGAATGACCATCTTCGCCGCGCGGCGTGTCTTGCCGCCGGATTTGATCACACCGGCGAACGCGTCGTAACCGCGCATGAACGAGACCGGGCCGGAGGCCGTGCCGCCGCCGTGTAGATGTTCCCGCGAACTGCGGAGCGAAGAGAAGTTCGTGCCCGTTCCCGACCCGAATTTGAAGAGCAACCCCTCGGTTTTGGCCAGTGTCAGAATGCTCTCCATGGTGTCGTCCACAGAGTTGATGAAACAAGCCGAGCACTGCGGTTTCTTTTCCACGCCGCAATTGAACCAGACCGGGCTGTTGAAACTTGCATACTGATGAAGGAGTAGGTACGTCAGCTCGTCGTCAAACGCTTGGCTGTCTTCTTCGGTGGCAAAATATTCCTGATTCCGGCCCCAACGGGTGATGGTTTGAACCACACGGCCGATCAGCTCGCGAAGACTCTGCTCGCGATCCGGTTTGCCGACCGTTCCTCGAAAGTACTTGGAGACGACAACGTTTACCGCCATCTGCGACCAGTCTTTCGGAAACTCGCACTCTTTTTGGCTGAAGACCGTCTCGCCCTTCTCGTTGGTGATGGATGCCTCGCGGAGGACCCACTCGACTCCTTCAAACACATCCTCTCCCGGTCGGGTGAAGCGGCGAGTCACTTTGATTCCGCCCTCCCGTACGTGCACGCGATCCTCCGCGGGCGTCTGCAACTCACGTGTAGCGCCGTGCGAAACGATCGATCCATTTTCATTGATCGCCAGTTGTGCCACTTGCTGATACTCCTCTCATTGCCAATCCAGAACACCCATTTCAGGGTGGGCCATGGGACATGGAGAGCTTCCCCAAAGATCTTTTTGGGATCGGAATCCACCACACCAGCTGTGACACCCGTATGACAACGTAGAGCGTTCTTCTCAAGTTCCGTCCGAGGACGGCTACGTAACGCCATCTGTGCAGGCGCGTACAGTTCCGTAACCGGAACCAACTCTCGGCAATCGCTCTGTCTCCCCCGAGACATCTTCGGGTGGATTCCCTCTTCCTTGTCCGTGGAACGGAAATTTAGCCAGATATCCCCACCAATGTCAAGCTTGAAAACAACATATTGTATAAGTTGAGCCATGAAAACACTACATGTTGCGTTGTGTCCGACTCCCTAAGCCTTGACTTTTGAGAATCTTGCGTGCAATTCAAAAATTTCGCGGCCGGACTCATAATTCTCAACATTTTGTTTGTCCACAGTCTTGAATCACAACATATAGGTGTTCTTCAGGATATTGTTGAGAATCCGTCTTCACGAACGCATAGCGCTCAGTCTGGTAGAGCAATTGGACAACAAGCCGAGATATGATATTATAGTTATATCACTTTGAAAAGGAGAACCTGTCATGAAAACGGTTGAACGTGAAAAATCAACATTCAGCGGCTGGATCGTGCTCCCGGTCGTACTCCTGCTTCCGTTGCTCAACGTGTTTCTCTTGATTGTCGGTATCAAAGGGCAGATTCCTCTGTGGATCGTCACCGCGGTGGTTCTTCTTGTGTTCTGGTTTCTCCTGGTGGTGGGCTTCTTCACCCTGCAACCCAACCAGGCGGCCGTCTTGGTCTTGTTCGGGAAGTACCTGGGGACGGCAAAAACGAGTGGTTTCCATTGGGCTAACCCGTTCTTGAGCAAGATCAAGGTCTCTCTGCGGGCGCGGAACCACAACGGCGAGACCATCAAGGTGAACGACTCGCGTGGGAACCCCATCGAGATCGCGGTTGTTGTGGTTTGGAAGGTGGAGGACACGGCTGAGGCGGTCTTCGATGTAGATGACTACGTGCACTATGTCTCTGTGCAGAGTGAAGCGGCAGTTCGGCACCTGGCCAGCGCGCATCCCTACGATCCCCCCGAAGATGGACAGATATCCCTGCGCGGGAGCGCCGAGGAGGTCTCCGAGGCGTTGAAGCTAGAACTGCAGGAACGCCTCGGCAAATCGGGCGTGCAGGTTATCGAGGCGCGGATCAGCCACCTTGCCTACGCACCGGAGATCGCAGGGGCCATGTTGCAACGGCAGCAGGCGGAAGCGATCGTGGCCGCGCGCAGCCGGATCGTGGATGGCGCGGTGGGCATGGTCGAGATGGCACTCCAGAAACTGGAGGAAAAACAGACCGTGGAGTTGGACGAGGAGCGCAAAGCGGCCATGGTCAGCAACCTGCTCGTCGTTCTTTGTGGTGACAAGGCCGCCAGCCCCGTGGTCAACACCGGCTCGCTCTATACCTGATTCTTACAAATGAACGACTGAATAATGGCAAAGAAAAAGCCCTTTCTGTTACGTCTCCCCCCGGAACTCCTGGACGATCTCAACTTCTGGGCGCGGGACGAGTTGCGCAGCCTCAACGCACAGATGGAGTATGTCTTGCGCGAGGCGGTACGCGCACGCAAGAAGGGCGGAGCACGTTTCGATCCCCCGGACCGGGAGCCTGGGGACTGACCTTCTTGTTTCACTCGTCCTGAGGATCGAGCCAACCATCCGTCTTACAGGTGTAGGTAAGGAGGTTTGAGGAAATGAAAGAAGGAAATTTTCTTGCAAGGCATGGGATTGTCCGAAATGCCATACGCGACGATATGCTTTTCTTTGCCATCCCCGCGCTCCTCGTCTTTACCGCAGGGTTGGTACTCAGCGCACGGGATGGGTACGACGGATTGGTGGAAACGATATGGGGCCTGGTCAGGCATCCAGAGAGACTGTCCACGCTCTCTGGACCGAACATCGCCGGACTGCTCCTCTTCGCGGTCGGGTTGACGTTCGCCATTGTTGCCGCAAGTACGCTTCATCGGTTCTACTCTTCGACTCTGGTGACCAGGGAAGATCACAAACTCATCACACATGGCGTCTACTCTTTCACCCGGCACCCGATCTATCTGGGTGTCATCATCGCGGTGATTGGCGTACCCATGTACGCCATGAGTCTGTATGGCTTCGTGGCGATGCTGGCCCTGATTCCGGTCTTCCTCAACAGGATCAGGATCGAGGAGAGATTGCTGACCGAGGAATTTGGAGATGCGTACCGGACTTACCGGGAAACAACGAGCAAGTTGATTCCATTCGTCTATTGAGATGAAACGAGAGGCCCACCGCACAACCCGGTTTACAGGCTCT
>CAYTDF010000130.1:0-10070 GCA_964436365.1 uncultured bacterium
TGTCAAGCAAGCGCTCTAACCAAGCTGAGCTAAGGACCCAAGTGCCGGAAAAACTAGCAGTGACCGCGCTTAGGGTCAATGCTGCGTACCCTCGTTCGACTGCGCTCATTGGAGGCACGGCCAATGTCTTACAGGCGTCGGCCAAAACGCCCATCGTTCATTTAGGCGCGCTGCCTCTCTTTACCGAGAATAACGCTTGGGAGGCACTGTGTATGCGGCGCTAGAAAACGTTGAGAAACGAGTTCTGGGTGCGGTGCTTGGCGCGAATCGCCTCGGCTCGCTTGTCTACCCTCTCCTGCAGTTTCCGTTCGGCCGGGGAAAGTTGCTCATCCGAGGCAGTGGCGGACTCTTCTGCGGGCGTCTGTTGTGTGCCGGTCTCGGGGGGAGTCGTCTGAGCGACAGGCGCTTCCGCCTGCACGGACTCGGCGGGCGTGTTCTCTTTGCCGTCATAGCGCTTGGGCTGGATGCGTTGCGATTTGGGTTCGTCCCAAAACTTGACTGTATCCACGACTTTCGCGCTCGAACAGCCCGAAAGAAAGAATCCACACAGCGCAAGAATGACAGCGGCTCCGGCTAGAGTTCTCGTATATAGGCGCATCGACATAAACCCCCTAGTTCGGCATCTCGAACCCTTCGGTTCGGCAGGGTCACCTGGACCTTTCGGTTCGGCAGGATCCGTTGAACGAGAGGTTACACGGCACTGGAGATAAGGTCAGTGGTGCCCGGGTTTCGGCGCGTCGTCCGGGGAAGATGCGCTATGGGCGTCATCACCGCCGAGAAGACGCTGCCCGGCCGCGAACACGGCGTGGTTGGCCGCATACGGTGTCGACCAGGTCTCGTCCTCCGACCACGGCATGGACTCCACAATCGCCTCGGCGCTGGGCCGGATCATATTGAGGGTGGGCGCGGGATAGAGACCGATCCACAGACAGGCAATCAGAATGGGAACCAGCACCAGCACTTCACGCCGGTTGGCATCGGGCAGGCCCTCATTCACGTCGTGCGTAACCTTGCCGAAGATCATCCGCTGATACAGCCAGAGCATGTACCCCGCGCCGAGAATGACGCCCAGCGACGCGATCGCCAGAGCCAGGATCGAGCGTTGCGCCAAGCCGACGAAGATCAAGAACTCGCCCACGAACCCATTCAGACCGGGTAGCCCGATTGACGAAAGCGTGAAGAGCAAGAAGAAGGTCGTATACAGCGGCATAACCTTCGCCAGACCGCCGAACTGGGCGATATCCCGTGTGTGCCGACGCTCGTAGAGAATCCCCACCACCAGGAAGAGCGCCCCAGTCGAGAGTCCGTGGTTGATCATCTGCAAGATCCCGCCCGATACACCGGCCAGGTTCGCCGCGTACAGGCCCACCACCAGCGTGCCCATGTGGCTGACGGATGAGTATGCCACCAGCCGCTTGACATCGGTCTGCACGAAAGCCAGCAGCGCACCGTAGATGATACCGATCAGCCCCAGCGCCAACAGCACCGGCGCGAAGAGCGTTGCCCCCTCGGGGAAGAACGGCACCGCAAAACGCAAATAGCCGTACACACCGGTTTTCAGCATCACCCCCGCCAGGATAACCGAGCCTGCGGTGGGCGCTTCCGTGTGCGCGTAGGGCAACCAGGTATGCACCGGGAAAAGCGGCATCTTGATCGCGAACGCCAAGAAGAAGGCCGCGAAGAACCACGCCTGAAGGTTCCCGGGGACACCCGCCGTACGGAACGCCTCGACCGAGAACGAGACCGGACCGCTCCAAGCCGGGTCCCAAACATGGAACGCCACGCAGAAGATGGCGATCAGCATCAACGCCGACCCGAACGCCGTGTACAGGAAGAATTTGATACTGGCGTAGATCCGGTCCTTGCCTCCCCAGACACCGATCAGCAGATACATCGGGATCAGCATCAGTTCCCAGAAGAAGAAGAACAG
The DNA here is from genome assembly GCA_964436365.1 of uncultured bacterium. Taxonomy (GTDB): domain Bacteria; phylum Hinthialibacterota; class Hinthialibacteria; order Hinthialibacterales; genus CAYTDF01. Next base: position 1,931 of record CAYTDF010000130.1, read on the forward strand.
GAGCATATCGCTCGCCAGGAAGGTGCCCAGCATGCCCGTCTGCAGCATCAGCAGCAGGATATAGTAGGATTTCTGGCGTTTGGTGATATACGAGAACGAGGCGGGGATACAGATCGCGCACAGGAACGCGGTCAGGGTCACCAGCACCGTGGCCATGCCATCGGCGCCTACCGCGTAACTGATGCCCCAGTCCGGCACCCAAGAGATAACGTGACGCGCGGCATACCCAGACCCCACCGTCTCCAAATCGGCCGCGACCTGACGCCACAACCGAACGCACAGGAGCAGGTCCAACAAAGTAACGGCCATGGCGATGCCGCGGATGGCCCCGGCACGCTTTCCGCCCACGAACAGAAGCGTCAGCGCCCCCAGTAGCGGCAGAAAAATGATCCAACTCAGTAGCGCGTGTTGCACGTCTTGTTTCCTCGTCCGGCGTTAGCCCAGCAGGAAGATCAACACAATGAAGACCAGCCCGGCCAGCATGGCCAAGGCGTAATGCTGAACGTACCCGGTCTGCAACGGTCTGAGGACTTGCGCCAATCGAACCACGAACCGGGCCAGCCCATTCAGTCCCGCGATGATGATCTTATCGTCAACCCAACTGGAACTCCGGGCCAGCGCCATCACCTTGCTGACCACGGTCCAGTTGTAGAATTCGTCGATATAGAACTTGTTGTACGAAAGGTCGTACATCGTATCCGCGGATTCCGCGACCTCGGCGGGAATCCCTTTCGTGTAGAGATAGAGCACCCGAGCCAGGAGAATCCCAAAGAGCGCGACCAGCACCGAAACCACCGCCAGCCCAATCTCCCAGATCCCGCCCAACGCCTCTCCCGTATGCTGCGCGGCTTGGTGAGCCGCCTCGAAAGCGGGGGCCAAGAAGTGGTGGAATTGCGGGAAGAAATGCGGAATATTCACCCAGCCGCCCACAATCGACAGAACCGCCAGGATCGCCACCGGCACGGTCATCAGCGCCGGGGATTCATGCAGATGGTGGCTCTGTTCCTCCACGGATTCTTCCGAATCCGGATCGCCGCGAAACTCACCGGAGAAGAGCAGTGTATAGAGGCGGAACATATAGAAAGCCGTACAGAATGCCGCGATAAGACCGATCAGCCAGACGAACTGGTAGCCGTTCTTGAAAGTCTCCCACAGGATTTCGTCTTTGGAGAAGAAACCCGCAAGCGGAGGAACTCCGGCGATGGCCACGCAGGCCACCAGGAATGTCCAACGTGTAGTGGGGAGATGCTTACGGAGCCCACCACAGCGGAAGACGTCGACATCGCGATCCTCATGGAAAGCGTGCAGAACGCAGCCGGAACCGAGGAAGAGACAGGCCTTAAAGAAGGCGTGGGTCATCAGGTGGAAAATCGCCGCCGTGTACGCGCCCACACCACACGCCATCACCATGAATCCGAGTTGGGAGATCGTTGAGTAGGCCAGAATACGTTTCGCCTCACGCTGCGAGAGAGCGATCATCGCCGTGAGCAGCGCGGTTCCGGCTCCCACCAAAGCGATCGTCAAACCGGCGGCCGGGGCCAGGGTGTACAGCGCCGAAAGACGGCACATCATGTAGACACCGGCGGTGACCATGGTCGCCGCGTGAATCAACGCGGAAACGGGGGTAGGACCGGCCATGGCGTCGGGAAGCCAAACAAAGAGCGGAATCTGCGCCGATTTCCCAGCGGCGCCGAGGAACAGCAGCAGGCAGATCGCCAGCACCAAGCCCGGCGCGGCCGCGTAGGCCACGGCGGCGTTGGCGGAGATATCCGAGAACCGCACGCTACCCAAACTCCAATAGATCATGGCCATGCCGATCAAGAACCCGGCGTCGCCGATCCGGTTGACGATAAACGCCTTCTTCCCCGCCTCGGCCGCGTAATCGCGGTCGAAGAAATAGCCGATCAGCAGATAACTACAGAGCCCGACACCCTCCCAGCCGACGAAAAGCAGTGGCAGGGAGTTCGCCAACACCAGAATGAACATCATCGTGGTGAACAGCGGGAAGTAGGTAAAGAAGCGAGAGTACCCCGGGTCGCCCCGCATATACTCCGTGGCGTAGACAAAAATCAGCGTGCCCACCACACCCACGACGAACAGCATCACCGCGGTCAAAGTATCGACACGGAACCCGACGGGAATATCGAGACTGGTCCCCTCGAATCCCATCCAGACATAAAGGTCTTCGTCGAAGGGCTCGGCCCCGTTCATCAGTTGGACCAGGCAGCCGAGACAGATCAGCGTGGAAAGAACCATCGCTCCCACGGCCAGTTTCCCAGCCAGGGCGTCGCGGTTCTTCACACCGAACACTGTCATCAGGCCGTTGACGAGGAAGGCCAACGCCGGGAACAGAGGTATGAACCAACAGAGTTTCAGCATTCTCTCTTATCCCCCCAGGTTAAACGGGCCAAACTCGGTGTTGGCCAGTCCCTGAGCGATCGATTCCCAAAGTCCTCCGGGGAAACAGCCGAAGTAAAGGACACCCAGTACGGCGAGCAACAAGGCCAAGGCACCCGACGCGGATGCGCCTTCCAGCCGCCACGGTTCCTCCGGTTCACGCATATACATCGCCACGATCACGCGCAGGTAATACGCGAATGAAATCACGCTGGCCACGATGCCGATCAGCGCCAGCCAAGCGTACCCGGCCTGAATGGCGCTACCGAAAAGGAAGAGTTTCCCAACGAATCCCGCCGTCAGCGGCATACCCGCCAGGGAAAGTAGAAACACGGTCATCGCCGCCGCCAATGTCGGGCTGGCATCGGCAAGGCCGTTGAGATCGGAAACCACACGCCGGTCGCGGTCGTGACGTCCCACCAGAATCAAGACGCCGAACGCGCCCATGGTCATCAGGGTGTACGCCATGGCATAGAAGATCACTGCACCCAATCCCGTGCCCTGCTCTTGTTGGGACAAGAAACCGAGCATCAGATAACCGCCGTGAGCCACGGAGGAATACGCCAGCATCCGTTTAACATCTTCTTGCACCAGCGCCATCAAATTCCCGACAAGCATGGTCAGGACCACCAGCCAAGCGATCGCCGTTCCCCAAACCTGGATGCTAAAGGGCATGGTGACCGCGAAAATCCGAGCCAGCGCGGCAAATCCCGCGAGTTTGGAGCCGGTCGCGATCAGAGCCGTGACCGGGGTGGGAGCGCCTTGGTAGACATCCGGGGCCCAGAAATGGAATGGAACCAAGGCGACCTTAAACCCGAGACCGACGAAGATCAGCGCGATACCCAAATACAGTGTGTACGGGTTGATCCCCGGTGTGGATATCCGGTTCAGTTCGGCGATGATCTGCGCGAAGTTGGTCGTTCCGAAGGTTCCGAACAGCATCGCCATCCCGAAGACCAGAAATCCGGTCGAGAACGCGCCGAGAATGAAATACTTAAACGCCGCTTCGATCGACAGCCGGTCGCTACGCAGAACGCCTGCGAGAACGTACAAACAGATCGAAAGCAGTTCCAAACCCAAGAAGAGGGTGATGAAATCGCCGGACTTGGCCATCAATATCATGCCCGAGGTGGCGAGAAGAATCAGCACGTAATACTCGGCCAGGTGAATCGCACGCCGGTCGAGAAATCGTTTCGAAAACAGCACGCACAAAAACGCAGCAACCAAGAAGACATTTTCGAAGGCTATCGCCAGGCCGTCGCGAATCACCGTGTTCGCAAATCCGGAGCCCTGGGCGTCCGCACTGGGAAGAACCCACGCCAAAAAGACGCCGGTCATCGATATCAACACGAACGAGAAGTTCCGCCGCTTGGGTCGCAATGCACGGGAAAAGGTCCGCGCCGCGGTCATGTCCCAGACCAACAGCACCACCGCGGTCAGTGCGAGAATCGTCTCCGGGAGAATCAGACTCCAGGTCACATCCACGCGCCCGAACAAGGCGGAAATAAACTCGCTTGGAAGGCTATCCTGCCCCACAGTTTTCTCCTGCTAAAGCGTCTCTTGTAACTTTTTTCCGGTAGCGCGCACGCAGTGCCCGCCAAAAGCCGGGCGCTCGGCGTCAATCAATCGAAAAAACTATTGGGAGACACGATAGGTCTCTCAAAAATCTATCCGCTCGGGAAATCATCGCGGCCGAACCGCGGTCATCCCGCCATATCCCGCACCTGCTCGGTGTCGATCGAGCCACGTTGCCGGTGCAGTAGAATTAAAATAGCCAAGCCGACGGCCACCTCGGCGGCCGCGACACTCATCACGAAAAAGACCATGGTCATGGCGTTGCCGGCCACATCCGGGCTCTGCGCGCCCAGAAATCGGGCGAACGCGATAAACGCCAGGTTCCCGGCGTTGAGCATCAACTCCACAGACATGAGCAACACGATCGCGTTCCGGCGCGTCATAACGCCGATCACGCCCAGCGTGAACAAGGCTCCGGCAAGCAACAGATAGTGATTCAACACCACCATGGTTTCATTCCACCTCGTCGCGGCCTTTCCGGGTCAGCATCACCGCGCCGACCACAGCTGCGGTCAACAACACCGCGGTCACTTCCACCGCATACAGATACGGGCCGAAAAGGTACGCGGAAACAAAGTGCGCGCCCCCCCAAGAAACCTGTTCCGAGATTGCTTCAACCGGCGGTTTCGCGGGCCCATGAAAACCGAAACTCTTGTCGAGGGTCAGGTAAACGCCCATCAAAACCAGGAACGTCAACGCCAAGAAAACTCCCCACACACGAGGAGCCGCGAGGCTCAGTTTCTCTTCCTGCTGCAGGTTCAACAAAGCCACCACGAAAACGATCAAAACCATCACCGCGCCCGTGTAAACCAAAATCTGAATCCAGGCCAAAAACTCGGCGTGCAGGTGCAGGTACACTCCGGCGATACCCGCCAGAGCCGCGACCAAGCAAGCCGCCGAGTGCATAGGGTTGCGGCAGACGATAACGCCTGTCGCAAAGACCAGCGCGATCCCGGCGAAGATCCAGAAAACCAGCACACTAAGCATTCTTCTCACGCCCCTCCGGGAGATTCAACAAACAACAGAATAATGGCGGCCAAAACAAAGTTGGCCAACGAAACCGGAAGCATATACTTCCAGCCGAATCGCATCAGTTGATCGTAACGCAATCGCGGCAGCGTCCCGCGAACCCAGATGAACAAGAAGAATATCAGAATCAGCTTCCCCAGGAACCAGCAGACACCGGGGATGAAGGTCAAGAACGGCAACGGGGCCCGAAAACCGCCCAAGAACAGCGTGGTCGCGATCGCCGAAGCCGTAACCATGTTGGCGTATTCGGCCATAAAGAACATCGCGAACTTCATGCTGCTGTATTCGGTGTGGTAGCCCGCGACCAATTCCGTCTCCGCTTCCGGCAGATCGAACGGTGTACGGTTGGTTTCGGCAAAAGCGGCGATCAGGTACAGCCAGAAAGCGAAGAAACCCGGCAGGAAAAGCCACTTGTAGTGGAACACCCACCACGTCGTGAAGTAGTTGCCTTGGCTCTCGGCGATATCCCGCATGTTCAGCCCGCCCGCCACCATCAGCACCACAACCAAGGAGAGCCCCAATGAGAGTTCGTAACTGACCATCTGCGCCGAACTCCGCAACGCGCCGATCAACGAGTATTTGTTGCGGGAGCTCCAACCGGCCATAAAGATTCCATACACGCCGATCGAGGCCACCGCCAGAATGAACAGAATTCCGATATCGGGATTGGCGATCTGCCAGAACAGTTCCAGCCCGCCAATGATGGGCACCCACTCGGGAACAATGAACCCCGGTCCGAATGGAATAACCGCGATGCCCGTCAGGGCGGGAATCATGGCCATGATCGGTGCCGCGAAAAAGAGCAGCCGGTCCGCCTGTTTGGGAGTGATATCTTCTTTCAGAAAAAGCTTGATCCCGTCCGCGATGGGTTGCAGCAGGCCAAACCAACCGGTGCGGCATGGACCCCAACGGCCCTGGATGTGCGCCAGAACCTTTCGCTCCAGCAAAACACCGTACGCGACCATCCCCAGGACCACCCCGAGAATCACCGCAATCTTGATCAAGCCCAGAACCGCGGCTTGTAGCACTGTCTGTGGCATCATGGAACCAGCCTCACGTGAGTCGCGCCCCCGGTGGTGAGTTCGTTGGCCGCGTTCGCATCGAAAGAACCCAAAAGAACCGCACAACCCAAAGGCGCGCGGTCCGTCACTTCGACTTTAACCCGGACGCTTCCCTCCGGGGAAGCCACTGTAACTTCCGCGCCGGAGCCGACGCCCGCGTGCTCCGCATCGGGAGCGGCGACGAGGACCTTCATTCCGCCGTCAAGTTCCGAACGTTCCAGCAACGCGGGCGTGTGACGCGCCAAACCGCCTTGATCCCACAATCGCCGTCCTTGGACCAGCCGTAGCGGGAACCCCTCCGGCGCGGCCGAAGTCGGGGGAGGCGATTCAAACGCGGCGTACGCCCCGCCCCGCTCACCGAAGATGGGCGCGTTCGCGACGGTCTGATCCACGCCGTCATCGCCCAACTCGCTCCAACTCAGACCCGTATACATGGATACATCCGTAGCGACATCGGCGAAAAGCTCTTTCGGGTTCTTCTCGGCGGCGCTCGAACCCAATCGTTGCGCCAGAACCTGGAGCACACGCGACGGCACCGCCGTACCCGGCAGGGGTTTCAGCGCGGCGAATCGCCGCTGCACGCGCCCAGACAAGTTCGTCAGAGTGCCTTCTTCTTCAGAGAAGAGAGTGACCGGCAGAAAAACATCGGCGCACTCGGCGCTCTCGTGACGGAAAGCGTCGATTGCCAAGACGAACTCGGCCTTCGCCAATGCCTCGCGCACCAACGCTCGGTCCGGGTACCGGTTCAGCGGGTCGACACCCAACAGCACCAGCCCTTTGACATCCCCGGCGACGACCGCCTCCAGAATCTTCGCGGTACCGAGTCCGGGCTCGTCAATCGGAGCCAGACCGGGGCCGAGATGGGGCAGAACACCGGTATCGATCGCGCCCCGGCTATTGGCGTGGGGCAGCAGCAGGCTCAGGCCGAGCCGGTTTCCATCGACCAGACCTAAAGCCCGGCAAATATCCGACAAAACGGTGATCGTGTTGACACCGTCCGTAGCGGACCAAATACCTTCACCCACGAGCACGGTGGGTCGTTGAGCTGCGGCCAGGCGGCTCGCCAGCCGTTCGATATCTTCCAAGGGAACTCCGGTCTGTTTCAGACAGGATTCCAGATCCACTGCATCGATGGACTTCGCCAGTTCCCCGGGCACATCCATCTTTTTGACCTTCAGCAGCGCCGAAAGCAAGCAGATCGCGAACGCGCCCTCGCTTCCGGGCCGGTAACGAATGGACTCGGCCGCCACGTTTTCATAGGCTCCCCCACAGTTCGCGGCGAGCAGCAGTTCGGCGGGCTCTCCGCCCTTCAGGCGTTGCTGCAGACGCAGGTTCAGAATGGGGAGTTCTTCGGGCAGATCCGAACCGACCAAGAAAATCGTGTCCGCGCCCTCGACCTCATCAATCGGGTCGTTGATCGCGCCCAGCCGGATCGAGGCGAGGTACCCATCGTCCCGATCCACACCCAGGTGTTCGGTCCGGTGATCGATATTGGGGCAGTCCAAAATCTCACGCATCAATCGCTGGAAAGCGTAATACGTTTCGTTAGTCAGATCCGCGCCAGCCAGTCCGGCAATCGCCCGGCCGCCGTGGTTGTCTTTGATGGTCTTCAGCCGCTCGACAGCGAGATCGACAGGGTTCACATCCTCGGCGTACTGGAGTTTTCCATCCCGTTTGACCAAGGGGAGAGACTCCCGCTCGCCGGAGTTCACGAAGTCGTGCCCAAAACGGCCTTTGTCGCAGATCCAGCGTCCGTTCACCGCGTGATTGAGCCGGGGCGTGACCCGTAACAGCTCGTGATCGCGGTCGCGTCCTTCGATGTCCATCGAACAGCCCACCGCGCAGTGAGGACAAACGGACGGCGTCGGACGCAGTTCCCAAACCCGGGCCCGGAACCGGAACACCTTATCGGTCAGACAGCCCACCGGGCAGAGATCGATCGTGTTTCCCGAGAACTCATTCTCCAGCGGGCTTTCTTGAAAGGTCCCGATATAGGAGTCGTTCCCCCGCGCCATCACTTCCAACTCGGCGCTCCCGGCGACCTCATCCAGAAACCGGACGCAGCGCGTACACAGAAC
>CAYTDF010000131.1:0-4952 GCA_964436365.1 uncultured bacterium
CAACCAGAGGTTGGGAGCCGCTTCAAATTCAACTAACTATGGCACATACTCTTCCCGGATGGCGACCTGGGAGACGCTCTCGTCTTTTGGATCACCCCGGATATGTGGTCTGCGCTGAGCGGCCGGTTCTGGGACGATCTGAGGGCGGAGATGAAACTGGGCGTACTCGTGTTCCTGATCGGAGGGTTGCTGGCGGGCGAGACCTATCTGGCGGTCTCCGTCCTCGGGTTGGAGTTGCCTTTCAGTCTCGATTTCCTCCCCTTCGGCCTAGCCGTCTGAGTGGGTGAGGCCATCCAGTAGGCAGTCGTGAGGAAAACGGAAGGCCCAACTGGGAAATCTAGGATATAGTAAACCTCATAGAAGGGAGTGTGGATATAATGCGACGGAAGGAAGGAACTCTCATTCTATCAAGTATCGTCCTGTCGGTCCTACTCGGCTGTTCGGTTCTGCGCGAACCCGAAGAATCATCGGGCCATGTAGCTCCCAGTGACGACTCCGACGCCACACCCGGGCTGGAGTTGACTGAAGCGACGTGGCGGACACAGTTTGACGACGTTAAGCCTTTTGGCAGCGCAAGACCGCTTCCTCATACTGCACTGATTGTATCCGCAACAGTTGTGAACAAAACGAATCGCCCAATCCGCAACATCCATATACGAATCAATGTCGAAGGGCAATCGCCTCCTTTTCCTCACACACTTGTGTACGACATGAATCTTCGTGGCTTCATTCCTATCCCGGGATGTTCGGACTTACGCGGGTGGACCGATGGTGAGCGCCGTGCCTATGCGCTGCAGCCGGGTGAGGCACGTGGGCTGGAGTTTGCAACCATGGCCGGTCCCCCGAATTATATTCCACGTGGTTTCTTGGATGTGACAGGGGTTGCCGCGACGATCATCGAAGTGTCGCGCTGATGCGGATTCTGAGCACTTTTCGAAAGTTCTTTCCGTCAGGGCGCACAAACGAAGTGTCGCTTGCGACAAAGTGCCCGAGTGGCCTGACTACCGGTGGCCGGGCGCTCAGCCTCTGCCAAATGAAAACAGCTATTGAGAGCTACATTAAATGAGCCCGAGTTCGAGTTTGGCGGCTTCGGAGAGCGCGTCGGGAGTCCAGGGCGGCTCCCAGACAATCTCGACGTTGACCCGGTCCACGCCGGGTGTTTCCAAAACCGCCTGCTCCACACGGAGTGGGATCATCTCGGCTTCCGGGCAGTTGGGCGAGGTCAACGTCATCTGGATACCGACATCTCCCTCGCCACCACGGTCGATTCCGTAGATAAGCCCAAGATCGTAGATGTTGACGGGGATTTCGGGGTCGTACACTGTACGCAGGGCGGCAACGATATCGTCGTCTTTCGTCGCGGTGGCGTCCGGTCCATCCTCAACGGGTTGCGCTTCTTCGGTCCGGTCTACGTTCATCATTCTCCTCGCGCGAAACGGGCGGTTCCGAGGTGGATTATTCCGTGCTCACGGTCGCATCTTCATCGGTCATCGCGGAGTGGAGCGTATGCCAGGGTAACGTGGCGCACTTTACCCGCATGGGGAACTCGCGCACGCCGGAAAAAACCTTCAGCTTTCCCAGATCGGCTCTCTCTTCGTCCGATTCCGCCCCCTCTTCTTCCGTGACCAGCCGATGAAACCCATGAAACAACGTTTGGACATCCTCTTCGGATTTCCCCTTCACCGCCTGAGTCATGATCGATGCGGACGCGGTGCAGATCGCACACCCCTGCCCCTGGAACCCGATCTCCTTCACAGCGTCGTCTTCGACCCGCAGATAGACGGAGATTCGATCGCCACAGAGTGGGTTATAGCCGTCGGCGTGCCGATTCGCGTCTTCGAGCTTGCAGAAATTTCTCGGAGATTTGTTGTGATCCAAGACGACTTGCTGATAAATCTCGCGTAAGTCCGACATTAAGAAAAAACCTCAACCGCTTTCCGTATTCCTTCCACCAATGCGTCCACTTCTTCCAAAGTATTATAGCAAGCGAACGAAGCCCGCGCCGTGCCCGGCAGCCCCAAACGCTCCATCGCGGGCTGCGCGCAATGATGGCCGGTACGAATCGCCACTCCCTCATTATCCAAGATGGTACCGAGGTCGTGGGGATGCACCTGCTCCAACACGAACGAGAGCACCCCGGCTTTCTCTTTCGCCGTACCGACGATCTTGAGACCGGGAATCGCCTGCACTCGTTCCGTCGCGTAGTTGAGGATCGCCGTCTCGTGCGCGGCCACATTCTCGATTCCAATCGCGGTCAGGTAATCGATCGCCGCACCGAGCCCCACGCCCCCGGCGATGTTGGGGGTTCCCGCTTCGAACTTGTGCGGCAGAGCGTTATAGAGAGTCTTCTCGAAGGTCACGTACAGAATCATGTCGCCGCCGCCGTGGTAAGGCGGCATATCCTCCAGAATCGCCTGCTTGCCATACAGCGCGCCGATCCCCGTCGGGCCATAGTTCTTGTGCCCGGAGAAGACATAGAAATCGCAGTCGAGTTCCTGAACGTCGATTTTGACGTGGGGGGTAGCCTGCGCCCCGTCGATCAGCACCGCCGCACCGTGCGCGTGCGCCAACTCCACGATGCTCTTGACCGGGTTGACGGTTCCCAGAGCGTTGGAGACATGGACAACAGAAACCAGGCGCGTCCGCTCGTTCAGCAAGGCCGCAAAAGCCTCCATGTCCAGTTCGCCCTCATCGGTCATGGGAGCTACACGGATCCGCGCGCCCTTCTCTTCGCAGAGCATCTGCCAAGGGACGATGTTGGAATGGTGCTCCATCTCGGTCAGAACGATCTCGTCACCCTCACCGATGCGTTGCCGGCCAAAGGTGCTCGCGACGAGATTGATGGCCTCGGTAGCGCCCCGCACGAAGACGATTTCTTTGGAGTCCGCGGCATTGAGAAAGCGCTGGACTTTGATCCGGCTCTCTTCGAAAGCTTCCGTAGCTTCCTGGCTCAACCGATCCACGCACAACCGATCCACGCCACGAAGGATATTCGCGTACACTTCTTCATAGAACCGCGTCATGGCATCGATAACCATGCGCGGTTTCTGCGTACTGGCGGCGTTGTCGAGATAGGCCAAAGGCTTCCCATGAATCCTCCGCTGGAGAATCGGAAAATCCATTCGTAGCCTATCCACGTTAAACGGACGTTGCATCTTTCCTGAGTCCGGTGCGATTTCGATGACTTGAGCGACACTCATGAGGTTACCTCGTCAACCAGTCCTATTGAAAGCGTGATGCAGCCAAACTTCGAACGTGCTCACTCACGGGAGCGCACTCGATGCGGTCGGCGATCTCCGCCGCGAAGGCCGCGATCATCATCGCCCGGGCCTGTTCGCGGCCGATGCCACGGGAACGCATATAGAAAATGCTTTCCTCATCCAGCTGGCCGATCGTAGCACCGTGCGTGCACTTTACATCGTCCGCGAAGATTTCCAGTTGCGGCCGGGTGTTAATTTTCGCCTCTTTGGTCAGCAGCAGACTGTGGTTGGACTGGACCGCGTCGGTCTTCTGCGCGTCCTCCCGCACCATAATTTTGCCATTGAAAACGCCGGTCGCGTTCCCGTCAAGAATCCCTTTATACAGTTCGAAACTCCGGCAATGGGGTTTGGCGTGATCGATCTGAGTGTGCGTATCGATATGTTGCCCACGACAGGGTAGGTACAACCCGTTGAGCGTGCACTCGCCGCCTTCGCCATCGAGCGTACTGTTAATGTCGTTCCTCGCCAGCCGTCCGCCCAAAGAAAGCGCGTGGTTAGAGAACCGGCTATCCCGCGCCTGATGCACCTGCACAGTGCCCAAGTGGAACGCATGTTCGCCCTCTTGCTGGATTTTGTAGTGGTCCACAATCGCATTGTCGGCGGCGGCCACCTCGGTCACGCCGTTGGTCAGATAGACATCGCCGTTGAGACCGGTATAGGTTTCGGCAACCGTCACGCGGCTGTTGGCCTCGGCGACGATCAGGTTGCGGGGGTGAACCGCGCTCGGGAGACCGTCGACCGCCGCGACAAACACCAAGTGGATCGGTTCTTCCACGGTGACATTCGCGGGCACATACACGAAAGCGCCGTCTTCCATGAACGCCGTATTCAGTGCGACAAAAGCGTGGTCGCGGGAGGAAGCGTACTGCGTCAGGTGCCGCTCGACAATCTCCGGATGCGTCTTTGCGGCGCGTGCCAAACTCGTCACCGTAACGCCCACAGGCAGATTTCCGATGCGCGAGTGCGCTTCGGAAAAGCGTCCGTTTACGAAGACCAACAGATGGGCCGCATCTTGTGTAAGCGCATGCCCCGGGCACGTTTCGAGGTTCAAGTCGCCCGGCGCGGGCGGCGGGGAGAAAGAGAACCGCACATCCTTCAGCGAACTGAGATGAGTATGCCGCCAGGCCTCGTCCCGGGCTGTCGGAATGCCGTTTTCGATGAAATGCGTGATCGCACTCACACGCTCCGGTGCAAACCAAGAGACTCCACGCTCGCCAACGGCGTTCCGTAGACCCTCCACGTCGGCGAGGTGCAAACCGCTTTCTGTTATTGCGTTATTTCGTTGTGAAGGCGTTGCAGACATTCGTTCGTGTCCTTGTTCTCGTTCGGTTCAAACCACGGCGCACGGTTCGTCTTCGACCCAGGCGTACCCTCTCGCTTCGAGTTCGTGGGCGAGTTCCTTGCCACCCGAACGAACGATCCGTCCGTCGACGAGGACGTGTACGTAGTCGGGCACGATGTAATCCAAGAGCCGCTGGTAGTGTGTCACCACGACGATTCCGCGCGTTTCGTCGCGCATCGAGTTGACACCGTTCGCGACGATCTTCAGCGCGTCGATATCGAGTCCGGAATCGGTCTCGTCCAGGATCGCCAGCCTCGGATCGAGGACCGCCATTTGCAGGATTTCGTTGCGCTTCTTCTCGCCGCCCGAGAACCCTTGGTTCACCGCTCGATGCAGAAACGCGGGATCCA
>CAYTDF010000131.1:4962-5476 GCA_964436365.1 uncultured bacterium
CATCTCGACCGCCGCCATCTTCTCTTTGACCAGTTCGAGAAAATCGACGGCGTCCAGCTCGTCGAGCCCACGGTGAACGCGGATCGCGTTCAGGGCCGTCTTCAGAAAATGCGCGTTGCTCACGCCCGCAATTTCCACCGGGTACTGGAACGCCATATAGACGCCGTCGCGGGCACGGTCTTCGGCCTCACGATCCAGGAGATTCTTCCCGTCGAAAAGCACCTCGCCTTCCGTCACTTCATAAACATCCCGTCCGGCCAGCACTTGAGACAGCGTGCTCTTCCCGGAACCGTTCGGCCCCATGATGGCATGAGTTTCACCGGCGTTCACCGTCAAACTCAGACCTTTGAGGATTTCCGTACCTTCGACATTCGCGTGTAGGTTTTTGATTTCTAGCATCGCCATGATTATTTTGTCCGTCCGTTATCAAATCAATCTTGTTTCAGTATTCCCGTACCCCGCCCCGAGGCTCAACCGACACTGCCTTCCAGGCTCACGCCCAGGAGTTTCTGCG
>CAYTDF010000131.1:5486-5806 GCA_964436365.1 uncultured bacterium
TAGAAAATCTGGTCTTCCCCGATCTTCGATGTCGACGCCTCGTGTTCGACCTGAGCCGTGGGGTTCTGCACGTCGATATAGGGGAAGGTATGCGCGCCGCAACGATCTCCGAGCAACATGGAATCGCACTGGGAGTAGTTGCGCGCTCCCTCGGCCTTCTTGCCGATCTGGACCAGGCCGCGGTATGTGTTCTGCCCCCGCCCCGCGGAGATACCCTTGGAGACGATCGTGCTCTTGGTGTTCTTGCCGAGATGAACCATCTTGGTGCCGGTATCGGCCTGCTGATAGTTGTTGGTCAGCGCCACGGAATAGAACTCGCC
>CAYTDF010000131.1:5816-10067 GCA_964436365.1 uncultured bacterium
GCCGACCGAGTTGTCGCCCCGCAGCACACAACCCGGATACTTCCACGTCACCGCCGAACCGGTCTCGACCTGCGTCCAAGAGATTTTCGAGTTCTTCCCTTTGCACAGGCCGCGTTTCGTAACGAAGTTGTAGATACCGCCTTTGCCTTCCGCGTCTCCGGGATACCAGTTCTGCACCGTCGAGTATTTAATCGAGGCGTTGTCCAGCGCGACCAGTTCCACTACAGCGGCGTGCAACTGATTCTCGTCACGCATCGGAGCGGTGCAACCCTCCAGGTAACTGACGGTGGAACCCTCTTCCGCGACGATCAACGTCCGCTCGAACTGCCCCGTAGAGGCCGCATTGATCCGAAAATAGGTAGAGAGTTCCATCGGGCAGCGGACGCCTTTGGAGATGAAGCAGAACGAACCGTCGCTGAAAACGGCGGAGTTGAGCGCGGCGTAGAAGTTATCGGTATACGGGACCACCGAGCCGAGATACTTCCGAATCAACTCGGGGTGCTCCCGAACCGCCTCGGAGAACGAGCAAAAGATTATGCCCTTCTCGTTGAGCGTCTCCTTGAATGTCGTCGCAACCGAGACGCTGTCGAAGACCGCGTCCACCGCCACACCGGCCAGGGCCTCTCGTTCGCGAAGGGGGATGCCCAGTTTCTCGTAGGTCTCCAGTAGAGTGGGGTCGACCTCATCGAGGCTCTTGGGACCGTCGCTCTTCGAGCGCGGAGCCGAGTAATAGACGATCTTCTGATAGTCGACATCCGCATACCGCACGTTCGGCCAGGTGGGTTCCTCCATCTTCAGCCAGTGCCGGTAGGCTTTGAGTCGCCATTCCAAGAGGAATTCCGGTTCCTCCTTCTTCGCCGAGATCAGACGGACCACGTCCTCGTTGAGCCCGGGAAGGATCGCGTCCGAGTCGATCTCCGTCACAAAACCGTACTTGTATTCCTTATCGGTCAGTTGCTTGACGGTTTCGGCGGCGGTTGTCATCTCTATATCTCATAAATCGTACTTATCTTTTTGTTTCTCTTCTCTCGGGGTCGACCCGTGGGTGTCGGTACTGGGAAACTTTGTTGTCTTTTGTGGGGCCGCTCCCCCTAGCGGCTGTGGGTAAGGGTCCTTTAACAGTCCTCCTAGGAATCACGCATAGCGGACCGAACTTCGCTCGTCCGCACTCGCCTCCACCAGGACGGGAGGTGATTCCACTATCGGCCGCAGGGGCGACTTGATCATCTCCGCCAGCGTCACACTATCTAAGAACTCATGGACCGTCGCGTTGATCCAAGCCCAATGGGACCGGACGCGGCAGTGTTCTTCGAAGGCGCATGCGCTGCTCTCGGAGTTCGTGCAATCCGTCATCCCGATCGGACCTTCCACGGCGGCGATGATCTGAGCCACACTGACCTCTTGTGGAGGACGCGAGAGGCAGTATCCGCCCTTCGCGCCGCGCGAGGATGTTAAGATTCCGTTACGTGTTAGCGCTTTCAGGACCTTCGTCACCACCGGAAGGGGGATCCGCGTACGTGTGGAAAGTTCCCGCGCCGTGAACAGACTCCCCTCACTGCCTAGGGCTACGTGGGTCAGGAGCACAATCCCGTAATCGCAAATCTTTGTAATCCGAAACATCTCTTCCCTCTCAAAATAGGACTTACTGTGTACCCTTTCTAAACTGATCATACCACACAAGATTAGGATCGCAAGCAATTCCCAGGATAATTGCCTAAAATACTTCAACTATCTATAATGACTTGACTTAGAGTGTTTCTCGCACCTTGTGAATTCTTTGACTCTTGGGGGGAAACCCTCTTCCCGGTAGCCTTTCGCCTCATACGTCGGCCATGAAGGCGCCGACGAATCGCCGATGCCCGAGCGCATCCGCGTCCGCATCTAGGAATCCGAACCATCATGAACGACACAGCAACCGCCCCCACGTCCACAGACACCGGCACATCCGCACCCACCGGCAATCCGCTTCTCACGAGGGAAGGATATCCGCTCTTCGATCGCATCGAACCCGAACACGTTCAACCTGCCGTGCGGCACGTGCTCACGGAGGCGAACGCCCGGCTCGACGAGTTGGAACCGCGCCTCGCGCCGTCATGGGCGGAACTGGTGGCCCCGCTGGAAGAACTGGACCGTCCGTTCGAATACGCCTGGAGCCCGGTCTCGCACCTGCTCGCGGTCAAGAACTCACCGGAGCTGCGCCAGGCCTATGACAGCGTGCTCGCGGATGTCGTCTCGTTTGGCCTGCGATTCAAACAGAGCGAGCCCATCTACCGCGCCCTCAAAGAGCTGCGGGCCAGCGATGAATGGGAGTCGCTCGCCGAGGCCCAACGGCGTATCGTAACCGACAAACTCCGGGAAGCGGAACTTGCCGGAATCGGCCTAACCGGCGACAAGAGAACCCGCTTCAACGAGATCGAACAGGAACTTTCGCAGCTCAGCACAGACTTCACCAACCATCTGCTCGACGCCATCAAAGCCTACGCACTCATTCTCACCTTCCCGGAGGAGGTCGAGGGGCTAGCCGACAGCGCTTTGCAGCTCGCGGCCCAGTCCTACAACCGGGCCACTCCCGAAGCCTCGCCCCAGGCCACGCCGGAGGACGGCCCATGGCGCATCACGCTGGACATGCCCAGCTACCGGCCCTTCATGGAGCACGCCAAGCGGCGCGATCTCCGCGAGAAGATCTATCGCGCCTTTATCGCCCGCGCCTCGGAGGGCGAATACGACAACACCGGCCTGATTCCGAAAATCCTCAAACTGCGCCAGGAGAGAGCCGCGCTGCTGGGGTACCGGACATTCGCCGATCTGAGCCTCGCCACCAAGATGGCCCCCGACGTGCGGGCCGTCCAAGACCTGCTCGAGAAACTTCGCGCGGCTTCCTGGGATGCCGCCGTGCAGGATTTGGAGGACATCCAACAGTTGGCGGCCAAATCGGGATGCACCGAACCGCTCAAACACTGGGATATCGCCTTCTGGGCCGAGCGGCTCCGGGAGGAACGTTTCGACTACACCGATGAAGAACTCCGGCCCTATTTCCCGCTGCCGCGCGTTTTGGACGGCCTCTTCGGCCTGGTCGAGAAACTCTTCGGAGTTACGGTCAAGCCCGCCGATGGCGACGCGCCGGTCTGGAATGAGGACGTACGTTTCTTCCGTATCGAAGACCGGGATGGGAGCCCGTTGGCGGCCTTCTATCTCGACCCTTACTCCCGCCCGGAAAACAAGCGCGGTGGCGCGTGGATGAACGACTGCTTCGGCCGGCAACGGATCGACGGTAAAATACGGCTTCCGGTCGCGCACCTGGTCTGTAACAGTACGCCGCCGGTAGGCGAACGGCCTTCGCTGATGACCTTTGACGAGGTCAACACCTTGTTTCACGAGTTCGGCCACGGTCTACAACACATGCTCACCACCGTCGACTTTGCCGACGCGGCCGGTATCAACGGCGTCGAGTGGGATGCGGTCGAGTTACCGAGCCAGTTCATGGAAAACTGGTGCTACCACAAACCCACACTGGTGGGCATGACCGCCCACATCGAGACCGGCGAGCCACTCCCCGACGAGCTCTTCGAGAAGATTCTGGCTGCACGCACGTATCGCGCTGGATCGAACATGCTCCGCCAACTCAGTTTCGGCAGCATCGACATGGAGTTGCACCACAACTACGACCCCGATGGGGAGGAGACGGTTTTCGACGTTCAACGCCGCGTGGCCCAAACCACTTCCGTACTTCCACCTTTGCCCGAGGACCGGTTTCTTTGTGGATTTCAGCACATCTTCACCAACGCCTACGCCGCCGGATATTACAGTTACAAATGGGCCGAGGTTCTCAGTGCGGATGCCTACAGCGCGTTCGAGGAAGTGGGGCTCGACAACGAAGCCGCCATCGCTAAGATGGGACAGAGGTTCCGGGAGACGGTCTTGGGGCTGGGCGGCGGTCGTCACCCCATGGATGTGTTTAAGGATTTCCGGGGGCGCGAATCTTCACCGGAAGCCCTGCTCCGTCACAACGACCTCCTCGGCAACCCGGCCCGGTGATGGCACAACACGATTCCGAAGGAGATTCAGAATGAGTATCGAGGTATTGGGGATTTCCGGGAGTCCGATAGAGAACAGCAACACGGATAGACTGGTTAAAGCCGTACTGAATGCGACCGGGCGAGAATCCGCGTTTGTGAAACTCAGCAATACGAACATCAGACCTTGCCTTGCCTGCAAACAATGTGTCCCGGATAACATCTGCAAAGTGAAGGA
>CAYTDF010000132.1:0-9492 GCA_964436365.1 uncultured bacterium
GCCGGTCTGCGTAGTGACGAGCTGTTTCGAGTACTCTGGGTTGATCACGTTGATGGCGAAAAACATGATGACGGGCAAAGCCGACAAGACGTATCCGGAGAGACGGCCTTCAGCCGTGAGTGCCTTGACCTGGCCAAATATCCGATACCGTTCACGAATGACATGAGCGCATTTGTCGAGAACTTCTGCAAGATCGCCACCGGTCTCGCGCTGCACGATGATGGAGAGCGCAAAGAAGCGGATATCCTCGCAGGCGATGCGGTTGGACAGATGCTTGAGACAGGCTTCGAGGGGAATGCCGAACTCTTGCTCTTTGTGTGTCGCGCCAAACTCGGCAGCGATCGGTTCGCCCATCTCTTCGGCGACAAACTTCAGACTGAACGAGAACGAGTTTCCTGTGCGCAAGGCTCTCGCCATCAGTTCTAACGCTTGCGGGAGTTGGCTCTCGAAGGCCTTCCCGCGTTTGCGACGCTTGTAGGCAACAACCAGTAGCGGAAGCGGCAGACTGCAGGCGGAAGCTAGCGTGAACCACAGAAAGTTCTGTGTGCAAAGGAAGGTTACGAGCCCCGCGGTGCTGGAGACAATGAGTGCGACCATTCCGAATTGTGCGGGCGACATTTCGATCGCCGCCTGGACGAACCATTTCCGAAGGGTGTCGACGGGACCTGAGTTCGCCTCGTCTCCACATGCGCCGACCGCGTTGTCCCTGACAATCGGATTGACACTTTGTAGGTCGTTCTCACGTTCCGTGAAATGACGTAGGCGGCGTTCGGTCAGTGCGCTGGCGCTTTTCTGGCGTATGAGCCAAAGGCCGGTCGCGGCTAGAAACAGGCCGCACGTACAGAAGAATACAATTGTAGCGACGTGTGCCGGAGTCATGATGCCCTCTTTAGGCGGTCGCGTAACGCGGCGAAACCGCCGATTCCTTTTTGGCTGGATAGACTGTTGCGTTTGCTCTCTTGTTCGGGAACAGGCCGGGGTGTGGTGGAACCGACATCGTCGGCGGGTGTTGTTTCTTTTTCGATCTTGGGTGTCTCCACGACCTGGGTCCGATGGACGTGGCGTTCGAAGAGATGGTTCGGCAGCCGAATTCCGTGCGCCTCGATCTTGTCATAGCAGCGCGGGCGAATTCCGGTGGAAAGGAATGCACCTTTGGTCTTGCCGGTCTCTTCATCCACTCCCTGAAGCTGATACTTGAAAATCTCCTGCATGGTGATGATGTCACCTTCCATCCCCACGATCTCCGAGACGGAGGTGACTCGCCGGCTTCCATCGGAAAGGCGAGCCGCCTGCACGACGAGGCCGATGGCCGAGGCCATCTGTTGCCGAATCACACTGACGGGGAGGTCGAGGCCGGTCATGGAGACCATAATTTCGATACGGGAGAGTGCGTCGCGAGGTGTGTTGGCGTGAATCGTGGTGAGCGACCCATCGTGGCCGGTGTTCATGGCCTGGAGCATGTCCAAGGCCTCCGAACTGCGGACCTCACCGACAATGATGCGGTCGGGCCGCATCCGTAGCGAGTTGAAGAGCAAGTCGCGCTGGGTTACTTGCCCCGCCCCTTCGATGTTGGGTGGGCGTGTTTCGAGGCGGACAACGTGTGGCTGTTGCAGAAGCAGTTCCGCGGAATCCTCAATCGTAATGATGCGTTCGTCGGCGGGGATGATACTGGACATCACGTTGAGCAGGGTGGTCTTGCCGGAACCGGTACCGCCGGAGATGAGGATATTCAGCCTTCCTCGAACCGCCCCTCGCAGAAACTCGACGATTTCGGGTGTAATCGATTCGTTCTTGAGGAGTTGCTCGATACCCAATGGGTTCGCGCCAAAACGGCGGATCGCCATGGCCGGACCGTCGATGGCCAGGGGAGGGATGATGGCGTTGACTCGGGAGCCGTCTGGGAGGCGGGCGTCGACCATGGGGCAAGACTCGTCGATTCGGCGGCCCACGCGGGAGACGATACGATCGATGACTTGCAGCAGGTGATCGTCGTCGCGAAATGTAACCTGCGTACGTTCGATCTTCCCGAAGCGTTCGACGTAGATTTCGTGGCACCCGTTCACAAGAATGTCGCTAACCGTATCGTCCGCGAGCAGACCTTCGAGGGGGCCGAATCCAAAAATCTCATCCAGAATCTCGGCCACGATCCTCTTGCGATCGGAGCCGGTGAGCAGCGCGGATTCTTCATCCAGAAGATTGGCGATCACGGGGCGGAGTTGACTCTTCAACTCGTCCGGTTCGACATCGGCGAGACCGGCCAGATCGAGCATATCCACGAGCCTATGGTGGACGCGCACCTTGATGTCTTGCAGCATCTTAAGGCTTGTCTCCGACCCGCCTTTTTCGTTGTTCTTGCGCGGTGTTTGAGTGTCGACTCCCGCGGGGGTCTCAGATGGTCGTTTGGAAGTTGTGTTCATGATCGGGTCGAACCTCCCGTGGGATTCTCAGGGGTGATATTGGACGGTGTCTGCCGTTGCAGGAATCCGAACCGCTTTGACTTGGGCTGCGGAGTTTGTTGACCGTTCAGACTAGCCGCCAATCGGTCGAACGATTTGTTGACCGGGCTGCGGGGCGAAAGTTCACGGACTGGCTGACCGCTGTTGACACTGGCCCCGAGTGTTTTGAAGTCGGCCGGGATGGTGGCGGCGATGTCCAGTTCGGTGGCGGCGGCGACTTTCTTCTCTGTGATTCGATGCCGACGATCGAAGCGATTGAGTGTGTAACGCACCCGTGTCCGGTCGATGTCCAACTCTTCGAACATGGCCATCGTCCTGCGCACGTTGTGGATCGAGGGAATGTCTTGAACGCCGAGAAGGACAATCTGGTCGGCCTGCTTGAGCAGGGAGAGGTTATCCGTATGCACGCCGCGACCGGCGTCAACGATGACGTAGTGAAACATCTCTTGAAGCGCCGAAAGAAGTTCGGCGCCGCGTTCGGTGTTGGGTTCGTCTTCAATGTCCATCAAATCCGGCTGGACAAGAACGCTGAGGCCGTTCTCTTGCTGAACCAACGCTGAGCGAATGAGCGCATCGTCGAGTCTTTCAAAACTCACCTCTTCGCCGGGGAGTGAAGTCGAGGCGTGGTTTTCCGCATAAAGGAGGTCCGCGACGTTGTATTTTGACTGGCAGTCGAGGACAACGGCCACGTCGCCTTGCCGGAAGTTCCAGTCTACGACAACGACTTGTCCGGGGTGGCTGTTGGCCAGTGAAACCGCTGTGTTGCAAGCGACCGATGTTGTCCCGACACCGCCACAGACGCCCAGAAAGGCGATCAGTTTCCCTTTCTGGCCATCGCTGCCCATGGAGCGCTGAAGGTTGATCGTATGGACTGCGTTGATCCATTCCTCGAGAACCAGAGGACGCATGAGAAACTCGGTCGCCCCGGCGCGGAAGGCGGCGCGGCAGAGTTGGAACGCTTCTTGGTCCGCCATCTCCCGGGGGTGATCGGGGTTCTTGGGGGGGGGCGATGGCGATCACGGCGATTTCGCTGAAGTTCGCTCGGATACGCTGCAGGAGGACGAGGTCCGCTTCGGGGTCACTGCCCATGGCCAGCACCACTGTTGTGGGGCGGGTGGTTTCGATCTGGCGAATGGCGTCGATCCGGCTCACCACCGCGGCCGTGCGCCACTCTGGATCGAGGGCCGTGATTTCGGTCAACGACGCCCTGGCGGCGTTTTCCGTCGTCGAAATCAAGATATGAGGATTGTGAGTGACCATAGTGGGTAACCTCACCCTCGTCCGTTGCCGAATCTACTCGAATAGATCGACGTTTTCGGCCAAGTCGATTTCTCGTGTGGTTGGGGGATCGCTGTAGGTTTCCGTTTCGATCGAACCCTTTAGGTACAGTTCTCGATCCGTCGGAGACTTGAACCCTTCGCCGGGAAGTTCGATCTTCTTGACTTGATCGGGATCCAGCGGCGACACCAGATGCGGTGTCACGATCATCACCAGTTCCGTCTCTTCTTCCTGGAAATCGGAACTGCGGAATAGCGAGCCGAGGACAGGGACACGGCCGAGCATCGGGACTTTTCGTACGGTCGAATCGCTCTTTGAATTCAGCAATCCGGCGATGGCGAATGTTTGGTTGTCGTTCAGCTCCACCGTTGTTTCGGCGTGCCGCGAGACGACGGCGGGAATGACAAAGCCTTGGGCTTGGATTCCACTCGTGAAATCGAGATCGCTGACTTCGGGGCGAAGGTTGAGGCGAATTTTGCCTTCGCCAGAGACCGTCGGGGTGAAGTTCAGCCGCACGCCGAACTCACGCCATTCGATGGTGATGGCAATGTTGCCGCCGGTCGTCCCTTGCGCCACCGGCACCGGGAATTCGCCGCCGACCAAGAAGCTGGCGCTCTCACCGCTGACGGCAACGAGATTCGGCTCGGCGAGAATCCGTAGCATACCCTTCTGTTGCAGGGCTTGGAGGAACATTTCAAGATCGTTGTTGGGAAAGCCGAAAAGCAGGTTCACGGCATCGTTGAGAGTGACCGAGCCGCCGCCGATCGGAGTGATCAGGCCGCCGACACGGCTGACTGCGTTGAAGTCATTGTCTGTGAACATGAGGTTGGAGCCCAACGCACGGCGGTACTCGCGGGAGAGTTCCGCAATCCGCACTTCCAAGAGCACCTGATGCACACCGGGAATTCGGAGTAGATTAAGCACGTTCGGGCTGTATTGTTCGGCAAGTTCGACAATACGCTCGAGTTTTTCGAGAGTCGACACCGTACCCTCGACCACGATCGCACCTTCCACGGCTCGGCACGTGATTTCGTCATTAGGGAATAGGGTATCGAGTTGTGCTTGGAGGGCGGCGATGTTCCAGGTGACATGCACATCGAGGATGAAGTGTCGATCTTGTTCGTCCCAAATAACGAGTGTGGTCTCGCCCGTTGCTTGTCCGGTCACCACGATATCTTTCGGTGAGATGATCTGGACATCCGCAATTTCGGGATTCACGACGGAGACTTGTGTCGCGGCTCGTTTCAGCCCGACTAGGCGGCTCTTGTTGACGATCAGCTCGATCTGTCCCTGACTTTCGCTGATCGTGCGGATCATGCCGTCCGTTCCTTCGGAGATCGAGTCCGCAAGAGGTGAGGCGGCAAACAGTATCTGAGAGAGGGCAACGAACGATACTGCGAATCGATTGGTGTTTCGGCTGGTTGCCTTCTGAGTGTTTAGAGGAGCGTTTCCCCACAGCCGCGTCCGGAAGAAGTACATTATTCCTCTCCTATCCCTTTTGAAGTTCTCGCTGTTCCGCTGCAGAGTTGGCCCACTGCATGATGTCGTACGGAACAGCGCTCCGGCAGCGTGGCGAAATGTTTGGCCCATTCGCGCACGCATCGGAGACCCGATTGTATCATTTCGGGAAGTAAACCTCCTGTTTTTCTCGGCCACGCATCACGAGAACATGATGCTGAGGAGGTGCCTGCTCTTCGATGGAGACTTGTTTGGGTTCAGGCAACTCGGTTTTTACGGCGGCCGAGGTCAGGTCGGGCTCTCGGTGAGGGCGGGGAATCAGACCGCTGAAGTCCACGCCGGATGCAATCCGCTGATTGTCGTCGGTATCGTTCCGTAACGCCAGGACGATTCGGCCTTGGTCGATCGCCAGGGCGAGTTTTTCCGACTCTTCGGGGGTGACCAAGAGCGTGACCGATCGGACGATTTGACTCGATTCGGAGCTCTCATCGTAGCTCTGGCCGATGGCCGCAACTTGGATGTGCTGCAGGATGGTCTTGGTAACGACCGCGTCGCTTTCTTCTTTCTCGACGGTCAAGACGATATCCACTCGGTTGCCGGTGCGAATAAATCCGGCAACCCCCACGGTTTCATTGACACGGAGGGTCATGGCCCGCATTCCCTTCGGAACCAGCGCGGCAAGCCCGCCCGAGCTGCCCTTGGGGGCCAGTTGCATCGGCAGAACGGGTTGCCCGGCAACGATTCGTGTCCGTGTGATCCGGCCTTCGAGCACGCTGATTTCTTCTGTCGCGCCCACTGGAATGAGATCCGCTGGCCAGCTGGCCTTCTTGAGGTGCGTGCTCAGCAGAGTCTCGGCTGGCGGCAGGTCCGCGGCGGCGACGACCACCGTGCGGGTGGGGGTTTGCTGCGTTGCCTGCACCGCTTGGGCCTGAGCGTTATTGAGGTACATCAGCACCGCGACGGAGGCCGCAAGTCCGCATCCCGCCGCCAGTACGAGTAGTAAGAATGTTTTTCCTCGAAGCATTTTCTTTCCTCACGATTTCTGGAGCGTCTCTTGTTATTGGGGTTCTGTCGGCAGCGAAGCGGTCCGTTTGACCGCACGCGCTCAGGGCAGAATGGAGAGAAAGGCTCCTGTGCTGTGGGCGGTGAGCCCGGTAGGACTACCAGCCTTCTTTGCGCATGATGCACGAACGTTCCAGGGTTTTTCCGGCCAACCCGGCGAAACTTCCCGGTATCCAAGCGATGCTTTCGTACGGTATCGAGACGGAGACGCCGACCGGTTGGTCGCTCGCTACGGCAGTGGGGTCCGAAGGTGTGAGCGTGACGGTCTCGCCTTCGATTCCACAGGCGTCCAAGTAGGTGTCGATTCGCCCGATGACCTGCGCCGCAGTGGCATTGTGAAGAACACCCATCCGTGCGCCCTCTCGAGCCGCGTGCGTCAGGCTGTGATTGACCATCAGCACTCGTCCGAACTCGACGACCCCGAACACAAGCACGAAGAAGAGCGGGATGATGAGCGCGAACTCAACAACCACGCTCCCGGTTTCGCTCGCCTTCACGTTGCGGTGTATCTGAGGGTTGCCGTTCATGATCTTGAATCTCCGTCTTTCGGTGATCGTGGACTATACGAAGAAGAGGACCGCGATGGAGCCGATGGCGATGGGAATGCCATAGGGCAGTTTTGTACTGGCTTTGTAGTCGCCGGGGACCGCCCAGGCCAAGTCGCGAAACCAGACCAGGTTGTAGAACGAGAGAACCAGGCGGTGCAGCGACTCGTAGCCGCCCTTCTGGCGTAGGATGATCGCCGCGCCCATGACGCCGCCGACAATGGCGGAAACCACGAAGGCTTGCAGGGTCACAATCGGTCCGACCCATGTGCCGAGCGCACCCATCATCTTGACGTCTCCCCCTCCCATACCCTTGAGCGCGTAAGGAACGATCAGCGTTGCGATACCCGCGAATGTCCCGAGCAGTGCGATTCCAAACCCCGCGAATCCGCCTGCATAGGCCCAAAACAGCAGACCGGCCAGAATCATTGGCAGGTTCAACCAGTTGGGGACCTTCAGTTGCGTTCCGTCAATCGTCGCTGCGACGATCAAGAAAGCGGTTACGAAGAGTTTGATTTCCAGTGTGAGTTCCACGCCCATCATATTTCCCTCGTTGGTTCGTTTGGGACGAACCCTAGGGGACCGAGACCCTGTTGAGCGGTCCCGGTCCTCCTACGGATTCATTCTCTGTGTGGTGGTTCAGTCTCTGTTTTCCGTGACATCGTTCTCGTTCTTTTCGTCACGGCCTGAAGAAAACCCAGTGTCTGTGTGAGTCGCAACACTTAGCCGGCGGGGGCTACTGTGGCCGCGACGCCGTTGAAGCGTCCCTGAACAGCCGTCGACAGCGCGGTGATG
The DNA here is from genome assembly GCA_964436365.1 of uncultured bacterium. Taxonomy (GTDB): domain Bacteria; phylum Hinthialibacterota; class Hinthialibacteria; order Hinthialibacterales; genus CAYTDF01. Next base: position 7,595 of record CAYTDF010000132.1, read on the forward strand.
GCGCCGACACAAGCCGCAATGATCAAGGCGAGCATGACTGCATACTCAACTGCCGTGGGTCCGTCTTCGTTAGCGATGAACTCTTTGATGAAGGTGATTCCGTTTCTCATGATACTTCTCCTTGCCAGGTGATTTGATTTATGTGGCCCGTAAGCCTTTTCGTCCGATGCCTCATCGAGGCGGTGCGAACGTTTTTCCCTGTCGGTCGGTTCGAGGTTTGAAGGGTGGAGTTTGAAGAAGGTGGCCAGTCGCGGTCTGCATTGTTGTGTTACTGTGCGTCCCTTCTTCTCGTCCTGTCCTCCTCGTTTCGTTTTCGAACTTTACTAATAATAGTAATGATAGTTCGGCCTTCGGAAATGTCAAATTGCAAACAAGCAAAAAGTGGTCTCGATGCCTCTGGTCGTGTAGATGGGGGTTTTATAACCCGTTGAATATACAAAACATAAAGTATCGTTACAAAGTTGAAAAAAATTCTTACTTTTTTTGGTAATGAGGGTTGTGCGTCGTGAATTGAGGTGTTACGTGGCTGGCATGGCATTGTCAGAGGGATGGAAAAGTCTCATTCGAGGGGATTCTGTGGGGTCTGTAACCGTCAGAGATAAGGAATGGCTTCCTTGGCCCTGTCATATAGGGCTTAAGGCTCGATCTGGGCGGAATGTGTGGTTGGGGAGTAGGGTCCTCTGGAGGTGATATGCAGTTCCTCTATATGTGATGATGCGTGACACAAGATGTAAATGATTACCCAGTAAAGTAATCATGCACTATAGGGTTGCACAAAAACGCCCCCTTGCCGCTAGGAAAGGAGGCGTTCTAGGTCCTTGGTTCGCTTGATGTGACGGAAGGTACAGGCGTGCCTGACCGTAGCTTCTCAGATATCAGACCTAAACAAGCGCGAAGAGTGCGTTCAGGGCGGCGATCGTCTTTTCGAGGGCCGGTTCGTTCTCCATCGCGTTCAACTCAGCATCGAAGGGCTCACAACTGATGGGACCGTCATAGCCGATCTTGGAGAGAGCACCCATGAAACCTTTCAAGTCGATAACTCCTGTTGTGGTAGGGAGTTGCCGCTCAAGGTCCATCAACTCATCGGTCGGAATTCCCCTCTGAGCGTCGTTGACGTGCACCTCGGCGATCTGTTCGTTGGTGAGCGTGAGCAGCTCTTCCACCGTCCCGGAGGAGGTGTGCCAATGCCAGCAATCCAGCAAGAGCCCGATATTATCCGTGCCAATCGCGTCACACAGTTCCAGCATGCCTTTCTGGGTTGAGGCAAATGGATACCGGAACATATTCTTCGACGTCCTCGGCCCGACAAACTCGAGGCCGAAGCGAATCCCCTCGCCTTCCAGCGTCTTGGCCACAGGTGTAAGGCGTTTGCGATGCCGCTCGAAGTTCTCGAGATAGCTGATCTCATTATCGCCGGGGAGAATCCACGTGGCCATGCGGTTGACACCGGCTTCGCACAGGACTCTTGCTTGGCGGGGGAGATTCGCCATCCCCGCTTCGTAGGCCGCGTCATCTGTACGGAAATCGACTGGCAAACCCGCCGCGCCCCATTTTAGCCCTTTCTCCTTCATACAGGCGAGCAGTTCATTGAGCTCACTTGAACTCATCTTCTCGAGTTCGTCCAAATGAGGGCTACAGGCTTCAAATCCAAATTGCTCCGCATACTCCAACGCTTGCATTTGATTGGCTTTAACGCCTATGTGTCCACAGCCGAGGTTCTTGAACATGCCTGGTTCTCCTTGCCCAGCACGGGCGGCTAAAACCGCAGGGGCGATGGCTGCCGCCGATGCGGCGATCGTCGCGGTTTCGATGAAATGCCTTCTTGTTTGCGGTATTGTCATGACGGTGTTCCGTGAGCGTTTCTTGGTGGCCGACATTGTACACAACTCGCAGCGCCG
>CAYTDF010000132.1:9502-10057 GCA_964436365.1 uncultured bacterium
GATTGTACAGGCGCGAAGCGAATTGCTTTCAGGGTGAAGGCGAACGGTCTTGATCTCATGCGGGGTTACACCAAAAGAGATCGGTTCGTCGTTGCCGAGCAAGCGAAGATCGACCGAGCCCTCCCGACCGTCTGTCTCGTACCCACGCAGGACGATTCTGTCGTCATCCTCGCCGAGCTTCAGCACGGTTGGCAGGAAATGCTCTGAGTCACACTCGGCGAAGGAGAGCGCGGGGGGCAGGTCGCCGTCATGGGACGATTCCTGGTGTACCCACAGAGGTTCGTTCCATTCCCAGGCCCGGCGCGGTATCTGGGCCTTTTGCCAGGGCCCCGCGTGCGGGATCAACCGTACACGTATCGTCTGTTCGCCCTGGTCTAGGTATCGATATGCGCCGTCGGCTTGAACGCGGGCGTCGTCATGGTGGGCATAGACCGGACTGCGAAGGAGCGTCAGCCGCGCGCAGCCATCCCGGAGATCGTAGCCATACTTGCTGTCGTTAATGATTGCGAAACCGTAGGGAACGTCTCGATTCTCGGAGTCCTTCACGCTCCCAGT
>CAYTDF010000133.1:0-10040 GCA_964436365.1 uncultured bacterium
ACGGCCGCTCGACTTTCCCGCCCTTCCGGCATCGCGATAGACGCCGCCGGGAACCTCTATATCGCGGACACATTCAACCATCGAATCCGAAAAGTGGACAGTTCCGGCCAGATCGGCACGGTCGCCGGGAATGGTACATTTGGCTACTCCGGTGATGGCGGTCCCGCGACTGTCGCGCGTTTCTCCTACCCATCCGGTGTTGCGGTCGACGGCGCGGGAAATCTCTACATCGCCGATACCTACAATCATCGCATCCGCAAGGTGGATCCATCGGGGACCGTTCAGACTGTGGTTGGAAACGGGACTGGCGGGTACAGCGGCGATGGTGGTCCTGCGACTTCCGCCAAATTGGCGCAACCTTTCAGCGTCTTTGTCGACGGTGCGGGGAACCTCTACATCGACGACCGGTTCTTCCACAACATCCGCAAGGTGGACACCAACGGCATCATTCAGACCATCGCCGGAAACGGTATCAGAGGCTCCGCCGGAGATGGCGGTCTGGCGCTCAACGCGAGTTTCTCCAGCCCCCACTCCGTCTTCGTGGATACCCTAGGAAACATCTTCGTTGCCGATTCCGGTGGCCACAGGGTTCGGCGAATCGATGTCGACGGGATCGTCACTGCCGTGGCTGGGAACGGTGTTAACGGATATTCCGGGGATAACGGTCCGGCGCTCAGCGCCAAGATGACTTATCCCATCTCCATCTATGTCGATGACGCGAACTGAGTTTACGTCGCCGATCAGTTCAACCATCGGATTCGGATGGTTGAGGTTGCGGTGGTTGCCGAGGCCGGTCAGGATCAAATCGCGACCGTCGGCATTCCCGCCGACTTACACGCAACTTCCTTCGGGGGCGGTGGGAACCATCAGATTCTGTGGGAAGTCGCATCGGGACCCGATACCGACTCGAACCAATTGGGCTCGGTCGCCGCGTACACCACCACATTCACGCCTTCCACGGCTGGAACGTACACGCTCAAGTTCACGGCCGACGACGGTCTTCACACACCCGGCTCGGATACGCTGACCGTCGTGGCCTACGATCCGGTGGTCGCCCAGGTCGGCCCCAACCAGGTTACATTCATCGATGTCCCGGTCGCGCTCCGTGGAACCGCACTCGGCGGTGATGGATCCTATGTTCTCTCTTGGGTGGTGCGATCCGGGCCCGACAGCGATTCGGACCAGTTTTCTTCTACCTCCACCTCCGAAACCGGTCTTCACCCCACGCGTCGCCGGGACCTATGTCGTCGAGTTCACCGTGGACGATGAAATCGCGGATCCTGTCAGCAACTGGATCACGGTGCTGGCGATTCCGGTCAGCCCCGACATATCTCTGCTCGTCACCGACACCGTCGATTCGATCGTCGATCTCAGCAATGGAATCGACCGCGATCCGGCCGAACAGAAGGAACTCGTAATCCGCTGGCTCCTCGACCCCTCCGTTGTGGCTCTGTCGGATATTAACGATATTCATTTATACGTAAAAAGTAATGGGTCCGACGAGTTCATCTTTCTCGGCCGCACCGGCTCGGGAACCGATACATTCCTGGAGTGGAAAGAGACGAACTCGGCTCTGATCGAATCGGCGTTTCGGGCGGGACCGGAGTTCAACCGCAGTTACGAATTCCAGGTTCTCGCTTTGACCCGAAGCGGAACGCCGCATCATTACGGCCCGTTTGTCAGCGCGGGCCCGGTGGCGTATCTGCAACAAGCCGTGCCAACGAATACACCTACGCCTCAACCCACCGGCACGCCTGTTCCGCCGACCTTCACACCGACCCGAATCCCCACGGTTGCCCCGACAAATACCCCTCGACCCACAGCCACCGATACACCTGTACCGCCGACCTCTACCCCAACCCAACGGCCCACCGCCGGGCCCAGCAATACCCCCAGACCCGCGGATACCGATACACCTGTGCCGACCGTGACAAACACACCGCGCCCGGGTGAGACGCAGGCACCGACGAAAACACCGACAGAGAAACCGGCTGCCACCGCAACCTCCAGGCCTACGAACACACCGGTCGTGGGAGCCACCAGCACCCCCACACCTCCGCCGACCGCCACGTCTATCCCCACGCCAACCCCAACCGACGTGCCCGGCGCGACCCGGACTCCGACCGACCGACCGACCAATACACCGATAGCCACTCCGACTCCGGCCGCGACCGACACCTCACCGCCGGTGCCGTCCCCGACATTGCCTACGGAGCCGACATCGACACCGACGCTCCGATTCACACCGACATGGACTCCGACCGACACACCGCCTTCAGCGCCAACCGCCACGCCGCGCCGAACGCCGACCACAAGGCCGACAAACACCCGTGTGCCGACCGCGACCGGGACTCCCGTCCCCACGTCGACGCCGACTGTGACCTTCACGCCCTCCAGCACTCCGACGCCCACATTCACGTGGACGCCGCAACCCACGCCGCCCTCCGTTGTTCAGTTGCCTGTGGATGGCGCGCCCGCCGGCGGTCGTGTGGAGACTGCTGGATCCGTGGCGTGGTTCAGCTTCACGACGACCGATGCCGGGACCTACATCATCGAGACGCACCAGGCTGTGGACCGGGATACCTTCGATACGAAGATGTACCTGTACTGGAACTTCAACTCGGTGCTTCTCCGCGTCGATGACGATGGCGGCAACGGTCTCTTCTCGAAGATCACCATGTCGTTGAGTGGGAACCACACCTATTACGTACGTGTCGCCGGTCAGAATACGGCGACGGGGTATTTCGCGATCGACGCCGTCAAGCCCGATCCTCCCACACCCACACCGACGCCGACCGCCACGAATACGCCGACTGCCACACCGACACCCGATCTAGGCGATCCGGTGATTCGTATCGCGCCGCTCTCTCTGAGCTTCCCCGAGGAGGCGCCCGCGCAGAAGGTGAATTCGGGCGGGAAGGCCGCCGCTGTAAATGGAAAGAACGACGATATGCGGATCTTGTTGAAGACCGGGACGCTCGAAACCGGTTCCAAGCGGGCCAAGATCGACGCGTTCCAATCCGTCGCGGCGGATGAATCCGGCGTCGTTCACGTCTTGATGCAGTTCGATGAACTGCCCACGGCCAAGGAGCGCGGTCTACTCGAGGAGCGAGGCATTCAGCTCCTCCGCTACATCCCCAACAACGCTTATTGGGCCGCTGTACGCACAGCCGAATCGACGCTTTCCACGGCCACGAAACTCGACACCTTACGATGGGCCGTTGCGGCTCCCGGTGTCGACCGTTTGGACCCGGATACCGCTGCGGGGATCGTGCCGCTCAACGCTCGTCTCGATGACGGACGGATTGTCGTGCACGTCGCCGTCTTCGAGGATATGCCGCTGATCGAAGCCGATAGACAGGTGACGGTGGCGGGTGGCGAGGTTCAACGATGGGGCTTTACGCACTCGCTGCAAGTGGCCGCGCCGCTTGAGGCGCTCCGGGCCATCGCCGACCTCGATTGTGTCGAATGGGTCGAGTCGATTCCCGCCCCGTATCACACCGAGAACAGCGTCTCGTCGCAGCGTCAGCGTGTCGATGAACTCCAAGTCTTGCCGTACCAGCTCAACGGTAAAGATGTCATCGTCGGCGTGTGGGATGGGGGCAGTGTCTATATGCACACCGACCTCACCTCTCGTCTCAGTCTGATGAACGGTTCTTCTCCCGTTCACTATCACGCCACGCACGTCGCCGGGACCATCGCCGGTTCCGGAGCCGGAGCCGCACGGGCCAAGGGGATGGCGCCCAGCGCCTCCATCCGTTCTTATGACTGGTACAGCGACCACAGCGAGATGCTCTCCGGGTACACCGCCGGGATTCGTCTTTCGAACCATTCTTACGGACAGATTGTCGGCTGGTACTACGACCGCTCCAAGAACGCCTGGGTCGACTGGGGCAACAGCAACCGGTTCGGCGACTACGATTACAACACGCGCGGCTGGGATAACGTCATCTACAGTACCGGGCTGATCGTCTTCAAGTCCGCCGGCAACGACCGCAACGACGGCCCCGACGCGTACAGCGGCGGACCTCGCCGGGATGGCCCCTACAAATCCATTCCACCGGGCGGCAACGCCAAGAACTTGATCACCATCGGGGCGACCGAAGACAACGACAGCATGTCATCCTTCAGCAGTTGGGGGCCCACCGATGATGGGCGCGTGAAACCCGACCTCTGCGCCAACGGCGTCGGGCTTTACTCCCTCATGCCCAACAACAGTTACGCCAGCATGTCCGGAACATCCATGGCCGGGCCCAGCGCGTGTGGCGCGGGGGCTCTGCTCCATCAACTCTTTACCGACGAAATGAGCGCCGATCCCGAGGCCGAAACCATGAAGGCGTTGTTGATTCACGCCGCCAAGGATCTAGGCCGAGCCGGTCCCGACTACACCTACGGGTGGGGATTGATCGATGCCAAAAAGAGCGCCGACCTCATTCTGGGCCGCATGTGGCGGACTGGCGTGGTCTCCACGGATACAACGGAATCCTACGTGATTCGTGTACCCGACGATGCGTCCGAACTTCGCGTCACGCTGGTCTGGACCGATCCTCCTGGAGCGCCGAACGCGGCGGTTGCGCTCGTCAACAATCTCGATCTCGTCGTTCATTCGCCTTCGGGCTCTGTCGTACGGCCCTGGGTCTTGGACAAAGACAACCCCGAGACCCTGGCGACCCACGGTGTGAACGACCGCGATAATGTCGAGCAGGTTCTGATTTCGAATCCGCAGAGTGGACAATGGAGAATCGACGTGCAGGGCACGGCTGTGCCGCAGGGCACCGGCGATTTCACGATCGTGACTGAGAACTTCGCGATTCCCACCAACGCTCAATCTTTCAGCATCTACAATGACGGCGACGGACCGTTAGAGGTCGAATCGATGGGCGCGAATGATGCCGATTGGATCTTCGTTTCGCCGCGAGCGCCGTTCACGGTCGCTGCGGGCGACTCCAAGAAGATCACCGTCTCGGCCAACGTCGATTCCGCGCCGCTGGGACAGACGAGCGCACAGATTCTCGTCACCTCCAACGATACTGACGGCAACAGCCCGTTTGCGAACGGGGTCTATATCAACACCACCAACGACTCGACTCCGACCCCAACTCCGACCAACACCCTAACGCCGACGTCGACGCCGGTCCCGACCAACACTCCGACGATCACCAACACGCCGGTGCCCACCAACACACCGACGTTCACACCGACGCCGTCGAACACCTCAACGCCGACCAACACCCCCACGCCGTCGTTGACGCCGACACCCTCGGACACGCCGACACCGACGATCACACCGACACCCATTCCGGTGACGCGTCAGCTATTCCCGTTCGAGCCGATCTCACTCACGCTGGAGCAGATCGGATTCACACGTTCACCGCTGAATACCGACGCCACCATCACGCGCATTCCTGGGAATCCCGAAAATCCGGGAACGACGAATGCGGTTGGGTTGCGGGTTGTCGCACCGGCACAGGAACTGATCATTTTGACCGGTCCGGCGGTGGAGGTCTACCGGCGGGCGGTGCATTTGACCGCGTGGTATCACGCCTCCAATGAGCGCATCCAAGTCATCCTTGGTGCGTACCTGGAGGTTGGCGAGCAACCTGGCGCGGCCGGCTACGCGATGCACTTCACACCGGAACTTCCGGTCGAGGCGTGGCGGCAGATCGTATTGGATGTCGATGCCGGGTACACCAAAGTCACACCCTTCCTGGTCATCTTCAATGCGGCTGAATCCGGCGATGGCCTGGTTCATTTCGATTCGATGGAGCTGACCGAGGGCGTGCCTGTCGATCCGGGGGTCGAGGTCGATCCCGGGACGTGGCACTCGAACCTCTGGCTCGACGAGTCCATTGTCGGCCGCGCGTACGCCGAGGGCTCCGAGCTCATTCTGGAGAAGGATTCCGGCAAGGAGGTCTCTCGCTTCGTCGCTTCGTACACGCAACCGCAGCAACCGATACGCATGCAAGTCGATATAGATGTCAAGAAAGACTACGGCAAATCGGGCATGTTGACTGTATGGGCTGGAAGCGGTCCCAGCGGATTCCAGACCGACATTCCGTTGTGGATGTTGCCCGCCGGAGAGGTGAAGACCGTCTCCGTGGCAGGCGACGTGACTGTGCCTGCGGGCGGTCTCCACATCGTTATGCAGATCGCGGGTACGGATCGCGAGCGCGTCAGGATCACGAATGTTAAGGTCAGGCAACGCGTTCCGTAAAATGACACGTACGAATTAAATATACAGCGGATTTTGTTTTGTTGTTGAGTCGTGAAGCATGGGTGGGATTGCGCGAGACGCGGTCCCACCTTTTTCTTTTGAGCCTCCGGCCGGAAGCAACCGACCACTCACCAAATGCCGCTGTTAAGCAGCTCGTAATAGAGAAGCCAGAACGGACCGTTCTCTGCGCGATCCCCCTCGCTGAGACGAAATGTGCAGTAGAACAGGATGGCGGCCGCCACTCTGCCCGCAATCTCAGGCAAGTGGAACCCGGCGATCGTTCCGTACGTCTTCTCTCGGGGAATAATGAAGTTATCTCGAATGGTGCGTGCCCTTCCAGTTCCCGCGTACAGGAGCCACACGCCGAACAAAATCGGAGCGGGCTTCACCCACAGACCGAGGCTCACCGCGGGCGCGAGTATCCAGAGCACCGCAACCCCGATCAGAAAGACGAAATAAACGGAGTGCATCGTGCTGAACGTGTAGCAGAATGTGCAAAACACAGCCTTGTAGGAAAGACGCATACCCCGCAACAGGTACACGATCCCACTGACGAAGGCGATGGTGACGAAGTTGGCCAGCACGCCGAAGTTGATCAATGCAAACGCTGTCAAGAGATGCCGGGGGAGCTTGGCTGGGTTGAATGCGGGTAGACCTCTCGGGAACGTCGACGCCAGTGCCAACACCAGGCTGCCCACCAAACTCGCCAGCAACGCGAACAAGAGTGCTCCCGCAAGATCGGGTTCTCGGCCAGCGGCTGGCCACGCGCGGTGCGGGGAGACCAACACCTCGATGAACGACCGCGCGAATGCCGGGAAGATTCCCAGTTGCCGACGCCGGTTCCAACGTAGCGCACTTCGATTCATGGCTTGGTTCTCTTCCCACAGGATCGGCTGACGCGGCTCTTCGATACGGAACGACCGTTTCGCCAGATCCGCGACGGGCATCTTTCCGAACTCTACGTCTCTGAAAGAGAACCGGTAACGACGAATTTTTCACACCGACGCTACGCAGGCACGATGGCCCGCTTGTCCGGGTCGAAGCGCATCTGGCGACCGGAGACCATCGCCATATCCGCAAGAATCACCGCCACACCCGCTTTCGTGCTCTTCTTGATGAACTCACGACGGTTGGTCTTGTTTGTGCTCATGCTTGGCCTCGTGTGGGTGCCAGTCCTACTGTGTGTGCTATCTTTCAGTCATCCAACAGTTTGATGAAATCGTCTCGCTTTATACCGGCCTGCTTCAGGATCGCCGCGAGTGTTCCTTTTGGAATGTCTCGTCGCTCAGGCACGATGATCAGCCTTATTCCGTCGTCAGGTTCCCGTTTCATGAGCGCGTGATGGCTTCCTTTCCCTCGAATGGGTGCATCTTCAAAACCGGCGCGCCTGAGTGCGGTCAGTAGTTGGCGTGTTGACAGACTGGGCAGCCTGGGGGTCACGGCAGCGTGACCTCGAGCGGAGCTGTGAAGCGGGACGAGGACTCCAAGGCTGGAAGAATATCTGCGGCGATACCTAATTGAGCGGCATTCTCCAGATAGAGATCGACCGCCTCCTTCAACATGGCCAGTGCGTGATCTGGGCTATCTCCACAGGAAGCTACACCCAATTCGGGACAGTGGGAGACATAAGCATCGTCTTCACGCCACAGGACAGCGGTTAGCGTCGCGGTCTTCATGATGAGTGAGCCTTTCTTCCTAGAGTTTATTCTATCGGGCGGGACTCGCCTAGCCCGGCATGCTGCCACCCCGATCTCTAACCCGCAGCGAGCGGTGGCCCATCCATCTTACACCGCTCCTGCAGTTCCTTGCGAGGCATGGGCTTGACCGGTGTGGAAACACCCAGTCGAACCGGGCTCGTCGAATCCCACTCTGCGCCGAAGTGCTCATCTGCCTCTCGCCGCTCGAGAACGGGTACGTTTCTCGGAGTCTGTTCGTCTTCTGTGGTGAACAGCTGAAGCGCAAACGCCACGAAGGCCTCCTGCATGTTGAGAAAATTGAGGTCGCGCGCTTCGCCTTGATAGCAGACCGCGTCGATCCAACGCTTCTCACCGCCGCCGATTTCCCACTCAACCGGCCTTCCGTCGAACCTGCTCGCGAACGGCGCGATAAGAACCGTGACGCCTCGGTCGGTGATACGGAAGTGAGTTTCCGGCGCATCTCTCTTTTCGATTCGCACGCCACCGACCGACCCGCCAATCTCGAATCGCAGACGCAGATCCTTCGCGTGAATCGCGCCGTTCTTGACTTTATCGAGTCCAGGATGGGTGTCGCCGCCATCGGTTGCGAACACCACGGCCGTCAACGCCACGGATTCATACTGACTGGTGAACGCGCGCGCCGAAGAATAATCGTAGTCGTCGTGCAGAACGCGCGCGTGCAGATAGGTGGGCTCGTCCGGTCTGCCCCAATAGGCGAGAATCGAGCGCCGTTGATTCCAAAAACTCCCTTGATTCACCGTGCCCAGCGTGAACTGGGGATGGAGGTATGTGGTGCCTTTGATGGGTGTCGGCGGACGCGTATCGAAGATTTCGAGGGTTGTTCGAGCGCTCTCCAGCGTCGTGAAGTAACGGATGTATCTCTCCGGGCACTGGAACCTCAGCTTCGCGTAGCCGATATCGTGGGGAACTGGTTTTTCGTCGATGATCTCGGCTTGCCCGCCACACGCCGTCTGCAAAACCGACAGGACTTTCTTGTAGATTCGAATATCCGTCCGGTAGGACCGGCTGTGCGGACCCGCCCATTGCCGTGTGGGGGGATGGAAGTGCGTGGCCACGTGCTTCCAGGCCAGATCGTCGATCTCACCGATCAGACGCAGGTCCTCTCGATTGCGGACTCGCATCGACATACGGGCGAGTTCCGCGATCACCACGGTGCTGTAGGTCGGGCTGTTATATTCGGTGAACGATCCTTGCTCGATGATATGTTTGTGGACCCGGCGCAGCCGTTCGCGCGCGTAGGCGAGCAGATCGTCGAGTTTGAAATGCACTCCGGCCATCAGCGTTACGTATGTACCCATGATGGCGATATTCGTGTAGCGCGGCGTCACATCTCGCCGCTGAATCGAGCGCGCCGCGTGCTCGATCGATTCCCGCATTTTTCGAACCAGTGTTTCCGGTAGCCGGTCCCGGTGATCCAACCACGCTTCCAGCAGCTGCACGCCGCAAAAATCCGCCCAGTTCCAATCCGGCGGCGACATCGTTTCGAGGGGTTCTTCCAGGTACCACGACCAGATCCCGCAGGTCTTGCTCTCCGGTTCCCGGTCTTGCAGCGCGATCACCCGCTCGATGATCCCCGCCGCGCGTTGTCGTCGTTCTTCCCCGCCCGCATCCAGCAGCCCAACCGCGTAGGTGAGCGATTCCCGTGTCTTATGCACGTGGCCGGAACGGAGTGTGGTGTGGTACCCGACGCTCGCGACCTCCGCTCGGATCATCCGCTCGCGCGGATCGTAGTGCGGTTCTTCCCGCTTCAGCGCGGCCAACAGGGAGAGCCGTTGTTCTTCTGTGAGTTGCGCGCCGTCCTTCGCACAGACCGGCGAAGGCAGCGCATACCCCACGAAGCCCGCGCCGAGCACGGTTGCGTTGGCTTTCAAGAAGCGGCGGCGGCCGCCACACGGTTCGGCTTTTTGCATCGGCTTCCTCACGGGGGCCATCGTACGCGTCGTGCTCCGAATCCGCAACCGGCTTTGAGACACGGTGACCGCTCGGCCACAGGTGACGCTCCGGCCGTTTTGAGGGATACTGTCGATACAGGTCCAAAGAGAATCGATCTCGTCCGGGAGTATGTGCCATAGTTAGTTGAATTTGAAGCGGCTCCCAACCTCTGGTTG
>CAYTDF010000134.1:0-9985 GCA_964436365.1 uncultured bacterium
ATTCTTGGCTCCCAAAGGGGATATCTTGATCCGCGATGCCCACAATGTCGATTCGGGGCACGATCTCGGGGAAGACCGCCATGAACGTGCCGACCGAAGCCGCCGAGGTCGGCTGAAAATCGAAAACCACGCCGCTCCGGTCCAGTGTGTCGACACGAATACGTCCGTCCCCCGCAGCATCTCGCCACAGTTATTGAGCCCATCCGCGTCCGCATCTTCCTCGCCGTCGCGTTGGCCGTCGCAGTCGGAATCGGTTTTGTCGAGGTTGAGTCCTAGGGCGACCTCCAGACCGTCGGGCAGGCAATCGCTGTCACCATCGTCCTCAGGGTCGAAGACCGTGAAGCCCCAACTCTCGTCGGAGCCCAGCGGATTACCGGCCGAGTCCGACACTTCGGCGTCGACAACCGCTTGGTGCCGTCCGGGCTCCATGCCCGCCGGTACGCTGAAGAAGATACCCAGCAGGTCATCTCGAGATGCCAGCGTTCCCGCCACGCCGGTGACGTCATCCACAGTGCCCCACACCCGATCCTCACCGGCCTCTATCAGATAGAATCCATCGGTCTCTAGAGAGAGAGGATCGACCGGTTCGTTAAAGGTTGCGATGGCGGCCACCGCCGTACTCAGCACGGCGTCGACTCGCGGGTCGAACCCAACCACTCTGGGGGGAGTCGTGTCGGGAAGCAATGTTACAACTGCCTCGTCGGACCAGGTGAGACCACCGCCCGTGTCGCTGGCCCGGACCTGGATCGTGAACGTAGGCTGAGCGATCGACCGGGGGGCGCTGAAGCGGTATTCGAACGGGAAGCCGCCGTCGGTCGCAACCTTCTCGCTGTCGATATAGATTTCGACGTTGCGCACTTGAACGTCATCCGAGACCTCGGCTGTAATACGTATGAATGCTCCCGCTTCGACACTTTCCAAACTCGCACGGTTTTCGATTTTGATCGTCGGTGCGGCATTGAGCGTGTCGCTGCCGAGATAGCGGACCGCTGAAACGCAGGACTGTCTCCCGCGTGACGGCTACACCTGATTCCTCCGCTGCCGGAGAACTGGAAGTGAGCGCGACTGGAATCGGGGTCGGTGTTGGGGTGGGCAGTGGCCGTCCCCAGGATTGCGCGAGGTAGAGGATATCCAACGAATCGGTCTGTCCGTCGCCGGTGATATCGCCACCCGGGCCGTCATGCCAGTTGTCGGCAATTGTACGCAAAAGGGTCGCGTCGACAGTCTGCGCCGAGACGAAGGGAGCGGCAAACATTGTCCATACGGCGACTGCCGCAAGTGCCACATGATTCTCCCTACTTCTCATGCGGCCGCGCCCCTTCCTCTCCACCGCACAAACACGTCTCTGTTTTCTTATATGGGTCACGAAACAGGGCGCAGTGTCAAGGTCTTTCGCGGGAATATTACGTTTCTTGATGAAATATAGCGTCGCCCAACTGCAAATTATTCTGGAAGTTACGGTAACTCATCTATTTTCAGGTTGTGGACGAATTAGAACTTTGCCGTTGGACTCTCCGTTCGCCGAAAGCACGACACGCAGCGTCGAACGGGTCTCTGCGGTAACCTGGGCTGTCCGGTTGACGTTGAATGTGTTCGGCGTTTCGAGTCGGGTGAGCAATGTCGGCGTCGCTCTTTCGTCTTCATAGAAGAGTTCGATCTTGGTGATCTCGAAGGCGCGCTCTTTCTTCTTCCGTGCGAATAGGACTTCATATTGGCCCGGCCGGAGGATGAAGGCAGAGAGGTCGATTTCTAGGCTTGCTCTCCCCGCCTGGAAATCGCTCGTACTCCACGAACCGCATTCTTGCCACGTGTTACGTATTTGCTTCTCGTCCGGTCGGGAGGTTTCTCGACCCTGGTCGCCTACGCGGTAGGCTGCAAAGCGGCGGATGAGCGGTTCATTCACTGCCTTTGTGACGCGTAGACGAATTCCATCGACCCTGGTTTCTTCGAACCGGTCGATCTTCATACGGCCAACGGAGAGGCCATCCGCCAGGGGGCGCCAGCGGCCCTGAATCAATCCCTCGATCGCGTACTCACGTATCCGTTCGCCCAAGCGGTACTCTTCCATCACAATCGTATGATTGACGGCGGTCGGTTCGCTAAAGTCGATGGTGGTGACGGTGCCGCGGCCGCTTGTTTCGGCGACCGCTTGACTGAAACGCCGCTCGATTTCAGCGCCGAACGCTTTGTAATGCGCCATATCGGCTGTGGGGATAAGGCCATCCGTGTTGGGAGTCGAGTTCAGGAGCAGGACGCCCCCCTGCCCGACGGACTTATAATAAATCTCCATAAGTGCGTCGAGACTCTTGCGCTTTTTCTCCTTCTCTGGGCTCCAGAACCAATGATGATCGTAGAGCGTCGTATCCGCTTCGAGGGGAGCCCAGGCGTCGCCATCAGAATCGCCGTGTTTCGCAGTGGCCAATCCCGTCTCCAGGTCGGCGCTTTTCAGCGAGTTCCAGGCGGGGTAGGGCAGTCTTCCGCTCTCCGTGCCGGGCCAACGGATGGTCGCTTGCGGTCCTTGGAAAACCACCGCGTTAGGGGCGTGCTTTGCGAGAATATCCCCCACATCGATCACGCAGCTGCCATCGAACCAGACTTCCGTGACCGGTCCGTACTTTGTGAGAACCTCTGTGATCTGCTGCCGATACACTTGGTTGTAGGCCTCTTGTTTGCCCGGATCTTTTGTCCGCCCGCCGCTGCCCATGGGCGCGCCCCACGTATCGTCGCCGGGATAGACATAGATGCCGAGATTCAATCCGTGCTTGCGGCAGGACTCCGAGAGTTCCGCCAGCACATCGCCCTGGCCGCTCTTCCACGCCGTCTCTTTGATACCGTACGAACTCGTTTCGGTTTGCCACCAACAGAACCCGCCTGTGTGTTTGGCCACGAAGAGAATCTCTTTGGCACCCCATGCTTTCGCGGCCCGGCACCATTGCTCCGTGTCCAGTTTCTCGGGATTGATCTCCGACAGTGGCGTCGAATGGTCGTCGTACTCCCGGCCCTGCCATGTGCACGGGTCCAGGCACACGAACGCGATCCGCTCTTGCTCGTGCCACGCGTATTGGATCGCTGTCGGCTTGGCCAATTGGATATCTCCTGAAGATTCCGCGGATAGAACGGGCAGTGTCGAAAGGCCCATGAGAAGAAGGCCCGGGAGAAGTACGAATATGGCACATTGGCGCATCTTCATGATGCTCTCCATCGACTCGGTCACAGTTCCGAAGGTTCGGCATCGCGTTCGATCTTGCGAAACAGGTCGCGGAAACCGACGCGTCCATCGGCCATCTGCGATAGAGACATCACTGTACATCCCACTTTCATACAAGCGACCACAAGCGCGATGAACATCACAATCAGTGGCAAAGCCATCTGGAGGGCTGTGGGTCCTCCTCCAGCGGACACAGCCATGACGAAAAAGAATGGGACGATCATCAAGAAGACGCCGACAAACGGCAAAACCCCAATGGCAAACATCAGCCAAAGGTAGGTTCCATCGGACGTCGCTCGCCAAAGGCGGAACAGCCACCAACTGTACAATAGGCAGGGTAATACATAGAGCAACATGCCACCAAACAAGAGGAATACGTTAGTTAGAACCATGATCTACCTCCGTTCTTTAATCCACGCACTCGCGTCGTGGGTCGCGCTATGCACTCTGTATCGCTTTTGACCGCGTCGACCGAAACGGATACGAGGCGGAAGATGCAGCGCGGCTATTGTGATTTGACTTTTTCCAACCGCTCCTTCATGGCTTCGCGGTACCCTTCCATATCCTCCAGGCGGAGCAGAATCAGGTACGTCACTCCAAACGAATGGAGAGGTGGAATCTTCGAACGCATCTGCGGTGAGGTTCCGGTGCCTTTGAACCGGAGCGTGTGTGTCCCCGGCTGCAGGTCGTGCAAGTCGAGCGAAACCCAGAGTGGATCGTGACCGGCCCTGCACAGATCGAGTTCCCGATTCAGCTTCTTATCGTCCAAGAACGGTTGGTACACACCTGCGAACATTGAGTGATAGATCATCGCGTTGATCTGGTAGCGTCCCGGATCGTCCACATCGAAGTCGAACGCGATTTCGCCATCGGGGGCGTTGGGCATCAAGTTGACCGTGGGGCCGTCTTTCTGAACCGCGCTTTCGGGTGTCGCTTGGACCTTCAGGTCGGATGCCTTCAGCACACGATACGGGGCAATCCGCTCACTGACGGTTGGAAACGGGTCGGTGAATTGTGTGGCGGGATGCTGGTACCAGAAGGCCACCGAACTGAGCCAATCCGGACGCTCGTTGAACTGCCCCAGGTGTTGCGCCTCATCGGTAAAGATACTGCCGCGATGTTCGATGCTGACTTTGAGTGATTTTTTGAATGGAACGGGATCTTCGATATGCCAGCGGTAGGCCGTGCCACGGTCGCCGGGAAAGTATCCTTCCCAGAGCGAGACACCATAGTACGGTGTCGCGAACTTCCGAAACCCCCACGCATCGCCAAAGTAGTCTTCCGTTCCGGTTCCGCGCAATGACGGTTCGGACTCGCCGTCGATGTAGAAACGGTCGTCTCCCTCTCCGAACCAGCCGAGTTCCACTTGCTGCACCGAATAGACCGTTCCCACGTAATGGCCCTGGCCCTCGGTTTCGAGAATCGTGTAATCACCGGGCTTTGCGGGCATATCCTGTCGGTATTGTGCGTGGAAATAGGGCATATCTTCGGGAAGCGTCTCGTGTTTTTGCCAGTCCACGTAATAATAGAATGAATCGCACCGATATTCGCTCGATTCGTTTGTCACCGTCACCCTCGCGCTCTTGCGAAACGGCATACGCCAGTAGCAGCTCCGCGCCCGGCCTTCCGCCGACACCGCCACCGGCTGGGACACGAAGTTCTCGGCCGCGCCGTGGCCCACGCCAAAAAAATCGCCCAGCGGTGTTTGCACGCTGGGGTGTTCCGCGCCATCCCAATACATCCGCAGTACCAGCGAACGAGAGGCAAACGGGTCCGGGGAACCGACGGTGGTCCAGATGTGATTGATAACGCCCGGACCCTCCATCTCGGCGAGGATGAGTGTCTCGCCTGCAGCGATCGCGCGGCCGTCTCCGTTACGATGCAGGTCTTCGTGTGCGCTACTCGATCGGCGCGCTTCGTACTCCTGCTTTTGGACCAGACCGTCCAGGCCACTTTGGCCCCACACCGCACTGCACGCAGTCAACGAGAGTGCGACACAAAAAGCCTTCAAGAATCTTCCTTGCATTTTCTCAGACCTTTCTATGAAATGGTGTTGGAGACTTCGTCTACACGCTTTCTTGTGACTCCGGGAACAAGGCATCGATCGCGTGCTTGATGAGAAAGACGGTGTACGCCTCTTGGTGCGGGCCGATCCACGACATAACGCCCCGCTCGTAGCCAAAGGTGCCATCCTCCTCCTTGTCGTAGTAGAACGCGTCCGGTGAAATGTACCCGACATAATCGCCGTTGAAACTCAACACCCACATATCGCCAAAGCGCTCTTCGGCCCAAGACCTCAGAGTCAGACTGATCTCTCCGCAGTAGTCCGCGGGTGTCCCCACCAACGCCACATTTCCGATCCGCACGACCTGCATCCAGCCGTCGGTGTCGACGCCGAGAGCGGGCAGGAAGAACTTGGACAGACGCCAGTTCTTGTTCAGGCGCAGCTGCAACGGCGGCAGCTCGATGGGCACGCCGATCGAGCCGACATCCACGCTCTCTTCGAAGACGGGTGTCTCGCCGACGGTCTCCAAAATCTTCTCCCCCAACGCCGCACCCATGGCGCGCGCGCGCTCGAAACGGTCTTCTGCCTCGGGCGCGCGGTGACTCATGCTGCCGACGGCACCCGCAAGATAGATCGCTTCCGCGCCTGTCTTTTCCGTAAGGTGCCGCATGAGGAAACCGGGATACTCCCCCGTAAATTCCATATTCTCATCGCTGAGAATCGTTGGGTGTGCCGAGTAACGGACGAGAAAGCAGCGTTCGCCGTCCTCCCGCTCGATCAGCATGTAGTCAAGTTCACTGTCGACCGGATTCTCTTTGCGCGTACGGTTCCTGATATATTCCGGCGCGTCTACCGCGCCGTGGGCGACCTTGGCGGGCTTCAGCGATGCGTGCGCTTCCACGATGGCCTCCGTAAACGCCGTGGTCAGCAACTCGACGATTTTCGGATCGTACGCTCCGTTGAACGCCTTCGAGACATACCCGGGACCGAACGCGCCGGGACCCGAATGGTTGTGGCTAGCGTTGAAGAGTATTTCGTTGGGAGTCAGAGGGGTCCGCTCTGCGACCCGCGCTCGCACGGCATCGGCCACATTTTCGGGAACGATCAGCATGTCCGAACCGACGATCGCGGCGAAGTCCGTACTGTCGCCGACCGCCAGCGCCTTGACGAAGATCTCATCGTGCACACCCGTCGAAGGCCGGCCTTGCCGGGCACCGAATCCGGCCATAGGCGTACCGATGGGCGGAGTGATCGACCGCACACTCCAGCCCGCCTGGAACCGGCCGATTGTGGGGCCATGCGAAGAGAGTTTGCCGTGTTCCTCGATCGCGGCGATTGAGTTCCGGTAATACGACGTACCTTTGAAGCCGCTACCATACGTGGGCCATGGTCCCACAACAAGCAGAAAAGAGATCACGATTGTCATCACGATTGCGGCCAGAGTTAGTAGGATCTTCTTCTTGCGTGTCATGCTCTTCCTGCCTTCCGTTTCTTCCGTGGCGCTCTCGGCTAAACCGTATCCGCGAATCAATAGCGCCTAATCACCGGCCTCTCAGTTTCGCACCGGATCGGAACTCATCTCGAATCGCAAAACTCCGCCCTGCTCGATTTCGGCGTGCCGTATCCACGTGCGGTCAAGCAGCGTCTCATTCAGCCATACCTTACGCACGTACATCCGCTCCGGTGCATAGTCCTCGGCCACAATCGTCAACCTGCTCTCTCCTAGTTTCACATGCGCCTTCTCGAAAAGAGGCGCGCCGAGTTGGTAGATATCGGTCCCTGCTATCGGATAGAAGCCCAGCGCGCTGAAGACGTACCAGGCGGAGAGTGTCCCCGCGTCGTCGTTGCCGTCCAATCCAGCGTACCCGTCGCCGTACTTGTTGTCCACAATCCAGCGGGACCACTTCTGCGTCAGGTCCGGCCTTCCGGCCTCGTTGAACAGGTAGGCCGTGTGCATATCCGGCTCATTTCCGTGCCAGTAATACGATCCCGGATTCCATGCGCCCATGGTCGGATCCGCCAAGGCGAAGAAATCGTTCAGTTCCTCGATGAAATACTCCCGACTCTCGAAAAGCGAAATCAACCCTTTCGCGTCGAAGGGTGCGGCCCATCGCCACTGCAGAGCGCTACCTTCGACGTAATCGTTCGTAAACTCGCCGGAGCGGTCCAGGTACGTCAACAGCAACGGTTTGAACGCTTCGACAAAAGCTCCCTGCGAATCCCGAGGCTGAAAATACTGAGTCTCCGGGTTCCAGAGATTCTGGTAGTACGCTGCATGCTCACGGAACAGCGCAGCATCCTCCGCGTGTCCAAGCGCGTCGGCTAAGTTCGCGACGGCATGGTCCGACCACGCGAATTCCATCGTGCGGGCGACGGCTTCCCGCATTCGCTCGGCGGGGCAATAGCCATACTCCAGATAATGCTCGACACCTTCCCTACCCGAAAACCCTGCGCCCCGGGGCGTTGCGCCAAGAGCCGTCTCGCGCATAGACCGATACGCCCTCTCGACGTCGAAATCGCGTATGCCTTTCAAATATGAACCCGCGACAACCATGTCCGCGGGCGTGCCCAGCATCGAATTCGTATACCCGCCTCCCGAGGGCCAACGCGGTAGCCATCCGCCCTGCTCGCACATCTTCACCAGCGAAACCAGCATGTCGCGCTGATCCTCTCGGGCAATCAATGTGAATAGCGGGTGAACCGTACGAAACGTATCCCAGATCGACAGATCGGTGAAGTAACGGAAGTCGGTGATCCTGTGGACCTCACCGTCGAAGCCCAGATACTCGCCGTTGACGTCGTTGAAGACCGTCGGCATTTGGAATGCACGATACAGCGCCGTATAGAAGACTCTTTTCCGCTCCTCTGTCGCGCTTTCAATTTTGATCAGGGACAGCTTGCTTTCCCAGGCCTCCTTCGCATCGGCCAGGATGGCATCGAAATCCAGCCCACCCGCCTCGGCCTCGAGATTGGCTCGGGCGTTGTCGAGACTCACGTGGGAAATCGCCAGTTTGAGTCCGACAACCGAGTTTTCGTTTCCCTCCGCAAAACTCACGTCGACCCCAACTTCATCACCTTCCGCAAACGCTTGGCCGGGCGAGAACGCATCGCCTTGCCACGTGCCGAAGGATGTGAATGGTTGGCTGAAACGAGCGGCAAAATAGACCTTGAGGCCACCGTATCGTCCCGAGAACGACCCAAACGTTCGCACCGCGCCCTCGAGTTCCCGTGCATCCGGCAGAATCCGTACTTGCCCTTCGCGGCTCCTGCCCCGGCCCAGAGCGTTGGTGACGTCGAGAAGGACGTGCCGTGTTTCTTTCTTGGGAAACGTATAACGATGAACGCCGGCACGTTCGGTGGCGGTCAGCTCGACAAGGATGTCCGCCTCCGGAAGTCTCACGGCGTAGTAGCCGGGAAAGGCCACTTCTTCACCATGAGAGAAACGTGTGGTTTGACCTTCGCGGCGAGCTTCGAGTGAAATCGGTTCGATGGTGGGCAGGAGAAGAAAATGTCCCCCGTCCGTCGCGCCCGTCCCGCTCAGCCGTGTGTGGCTAAAGCCGAGTAACTCATTGTCTCCGTAATAATAGCCGGAGGTGTTCACCGCTCGCGTACGCCTCAACCAGGAGATCGTTTCGGGGCTCAAACGAATCATGCCGAACGGAACATCCGCTCCGGGGAAATTGTGCCCGCAAACCCACGGTATCCCTCCGGTGCCCACGAAAGGATTGACCCATTCTCCAAGTTCCCCGGGCCGGGCCTCAGTTACAAATTCTCCCGTTCCCGCGCCGACGATATTCTTGTACCTCAAGACCAGTCCTCCGACGAACGCGGCGGAGGAAAGCACAACGATCAAGAGAAAGTACAAACTGATCTTTCCCCATCGTTTCCAGTTGAGTTTCATAAGTCCGTTTCCATGAGCAGCTGCCGCAACCACTCCGCGTCGAATTCATACGCGGGCCGAAACCGATCCGATTGCATATACGCGATCAGACTGTGGCGAAGCTGCCGCGCCGAAGGGCGCTGGTCTAGATCCGTGCAAACATCAAAACCGCAGAGTATGAGTTTGCCTTTGCCGAGTCGCCCTTCCAATAGGGAGCCGAGCCGGTGGTTACGATGGAAGTCGTCGATCGGTTGGATGATCGGCTGCAGATCGGCCGAAGCGTCGTTGAGAATGAAGGCGGTCGAACGATCTAGAATCTCTTTCCATTGCCAATCGCTATGAGACTCGGTTGGGAAGAGCCGCAACGCGGGGTGGTCCGGGTCGCAAATGAACCCCAGCGTTCTCGCTCCCCAGCCCTTCCAACTCGGTGTCCAGGAGTAGTATGTCCAGAACACAGGCTCAAATTGATTCTGAATCAACCGTCTGCCCTTGGTTGTCTGCGACGGGACCAGCAAGACCTTCTCTCCGCGCTCCAAAATAGAACGCGTTTCCGCATCGAAAGATCGACGAATCGAGACTCCCTCTTCGAAGATCGACGGGGGTTGCGGGAAAACCCATATCGACCACTGATTCCTATGGGGTGTACCTTTGACGCGCATCTCCACCGTCAATCGAACGGCGCTCTGGCCCGTCGGCAATGGGCATTCGAACCGCCCAATCGATGCCAGCTGCCCCGTCCTGATATTCTGCGCCGGGAACTGTCCCGACGCGACGACGCGCGCCTCTGAATCGGTCACGCTCCATTCGCATTCTACGGTCGTAAGGTCACGTGGGCCGAAGTGCGAGAGGCTGGCCGTTGCTGAAAAAGTCTCGCCTGAACTCCAGACATCTT
>CAYTDF010000135.1:0-9970 GCA_964436365.1 uncultured bacterium
CCGAAGGCTGGGGAGCTTGTGCGAGCCGGGAAGAGAAAGACTCCCGCGCCCTTCGATACACCTTCGCTTCGCTCAGGCACTCAGGAACACGGGGGAACTACGTATAGATAAGGGGTGGGCTTGCAGGTTGACTCACCAAAGGAAGGGGATGAGGCGGTGGGTCTTGTTTGCGTAGTCTCGATACTCATCGCCGAACCATTGCGCGAGCGCCACTTCTTCGATCCGGATTCGATAGAAGATCGCCGGTATGGCCGCAAAGATCGCACACGCAAAACCCGCAACGCTGCCAAAACAGACTGGGAAGCCAATCTGCAAACAGATGTATCCGAGATATAGAGGGTGCCGGATCCAAACATAGACGCCCGAGGTAGTCAGCCGGTGAGTTTCCGTAGTCTGAACGTGACCGCTGAACTGTTTGCCCAGGTTCAATCGTGAAACGATACGGATACATATCCCGGCCACGAGGAAGGGTATCCCAACATAACGTACGCCGGAAAGGCTGGGGCCGAGTGTGGTCCAGTGGAATACGACGGCATCGAAAAACGGAAAAATGACCGCACCATAGTAAGAGAGCCCGATCCAGCGCATGGAGAGCCTCTCCCGTTGCGGCGACTTGGGTTGGTGAAGCCCGCAGAGTTGGAGCAACTGCTCACTGAGGAGCCAGAGAACCAGCGAGAGAGTCGCGATCATTACTGGAGTGTTCGACGGATCGAGGTTGAATGAGAGCCCTTGTTCAGTCATCTGACTTGGTTCCTTGCTTGTAGCGGATACGGGGGTCTTGCGCGGGAGGTGTCGGATTGTGCCACGGAGCGTATTTGGCCCAGACTAACGCACGACCTGCGTATTTGTAGACAAGATCGACGCCGGTGTTCCGTGGGCGGCCGACGCGGGGGTCCAAGAACCACGACCAATACCAGGTTCCGGCCCAGGTCATTCTGTCCCCGGCATCCTTCAGATTGTCGCTCAACCGTGTTCGTTCCGTCAAGGAGGCGGGCATGGGTTTGCTCTCGAAGTACTTCGCGCTTACAGGTGAAATTTGCAGCGCCGCTAGAGCGATTTCGGGGGCCATTTTCGGTACATAGTAAGGCCATTTCTCGGGAGGCGTGTCGGCGATCTTGCACCACTCGGCGATGACGGTTTCCGAGGGAGACCAATCGATATCAAAATGACAAGCTGCGAACTGCAGGAACGCACAGAACTGCCAGTCCTCGGTCTCCACACGCCCGAGAATGTCAAGCATGTTCTCGCGCCCGAGTTCGAGTAGGGTGAAATAACTCGCAACGCCGTTCATGCCGCGTCGATCGTCGAGCCAATGGATGAGGAGCTCTTCGCTGACCTCACGTTGGACGGTGTTCGGCTCGTAATGCGCCAATACGACGGCGGCGAGAAAGCGGGCCTGGGCGTCATCGCCTCGTAGGGCTTTCCGCAAGCGAACCACCGGCCGGTTCTCGGACATGGAATAGAGCGTTTGAAACGCGAAGCGCTGGTTGTAGCGGTAGTCGTCGTGGCGGAGCGCCTCGAGCAGGTTCCGGTAGACGGCGGATTTCCAGGTCGTTTGCTCGGTTCCCTTTATCAACAGTTCGGCCGCGTACCAGCGGAAACGGAGTTGGTCGGCATCGAGTTCGGCTTCCAAGAGTCTTTGGAGAGTCTCGCGCGCATGGGGCGTGTCTTTGCGGAGTGTGACGAGGATCTGCTGCATCCCGGGCCGCACGAAGTTGTCGCGGTTGGGCTGCCATAACGCTTCGACCGAACGCCGGTAGAGATCGGGATGCCGTTTGTTCTCAGGCGTCTTGTCGGTGTAGTAATACTGCAGTAGTAGGAGCGCGGCGAAGGAACGCACCCGCCGGTCCGGTTTGTCGAGGGCTCTTTCGAGTTCGCGCACGAGCCGTTTGCGTGTCCGGTTGATCCGGTAATGATTGAGGACGGTATCGGTCACGTCTTCCTTGGGCCGAGATTCCCCCGGTTGGAGTAGGCTCTCGAGATGAGACTTCAACTTTTCCCCCAGCTTTTGGGGATCCTTGCGGAGCATCTGGAGCATCGTCCAACGAGCCCGGAGGGCCCGCCCCGGCGCTGTGTCATAACGCGCGGATTCGATCAAGTTGCTCCAAAGAATGTGGGGCCAGTGGGAGACGTCAGTCTTGTCCGCCCGGAGGCGGCCGAACAACAACCAGGTCGCCATCTGCCGTTGCTGGAAATCGTCTCCCTTCAGCGCTCGGCCGAGCGCGGCGATACGTTCGTTTGCGCGAGCCTTGTCGGGCTCGGTGCCCTCCAGTGCTTCACGAAACAGACGTTTGGCACCGTCGGCGTTGCGGGGGATTGCGTCTTCGCAGAGCGCTTCGAGGAGAAACTCGGTCGTCAGGCGGCTCCTCAGAGCGGAATCGAGATTTCCCTTGGCATCACGTTCGAGTAGCAGGGAGAGCGCGTATTGCCGCAGCTGCCGGTCGGGGGAATCGAGCGCCAGCCGTAACTGGGTGAGGACGGTTTCGGGGATATCTCGTCCCGTCTCCCGTAGAAGGACGCGGAGCTTTTCGTAGGCGGGATAGGCGTTTGACGGAATCTCATCGGTGCGCAGACAATCCACGAGGGTGAGGGGATCGGCCGTCTGCGGGGTGGCCGTGGAGGGGAGACCGAACAGAGAGAGAAGGAATCCCACCAGGAACACGCGATTCCATTGCGCCAATACCGTTCGACTGAATTCTGGAGTCATCGTACCCCCGGGAACCTCACCGTTGTCATGTGAGTAACGAGTTTAGCACGCGATTCGTAACCGGCTGAGCCGGTTTCAAGTGTCTCCCCCGTAGGATTGGTTCATTCGGGAAGTCAGGGGGGATGTTCTTGCGCTATTGAACCACGAAAGGCACGAAAGAAGTGGAAGAAGACTATTTCTTACACAGGCAAGGATGCCTGTGCCACCCTCTATTTTGAAGAAGACGGCCTGCCTCCAAGCCCAGAGATGAATCACTGGGCTATTGTCATTCGTCCAAGAGGACGAGAAATGAAGAAGACTGTATCTTCTTGTGTAGGCTGCTGTGTTTCTTTCTTGAAAGCAATTTCCGTCGTACCCAGATTGTGTTTTGCCGAGGCTGGGAGTTTGTGCTGCTCGTGCCCCTCGATACACCCGTCGCAGACGCGCCGGGCACTCGGGAACACGGAAGGAGGAACCGGACAGTCTTCTTGAAAATCCCCACAGGGTTTCCACCGGTGGAAGAGGCTCTCGAGTGCCGGTTTAGAAAACGAGACGCGATCGCGCTATAGTCCCCTTATGCGAACTCTCACACTCATCTTCCTATCCTTAACCATGGTGTCTTGCGGCACTGTCGAGAAACAATCGTGCGCGGTGGCGTCGGATGCAAGCGGCTGGGTCGCGCTGGCGAACGGGAGCGACCTGGATCAGTGGAACCAGATCGGGTCGGCGCGGTGGATGACACGAATGATTCCCGACGGAGACGGGGAAGTGCCGGTCATCTATGGGCTGAACACCGACCCGAAGGCGAATAGCTACCTGGTCCATCGCGTGCCGTATGCGGATTTCGAATATGTTGTCGAATTCCGTGTCGCGCCCGATGTGAACAGCGGGATTCTGGTTCGTATCCCCACGGGGACCGAGATGCGCTTCTCATCGACAGGGTACGAGATTCAGGTTTGCGATTCGGACGAGCACTTCCCGACAGGGAGCGTCTACAATATCGAGCCCGCACCGAAAGGTCTGCAGAGAGTGGGCGAGTGGAATGAGGTCCGCGTGGTCTGCCGAGATAACAAGATCCAGACCTGGGTTAACGGCCAGCGCGCCGTGGAAGTCGACCACGAGCGGACGGCCCAGGGGCATTTTGGATTCCAAGTGCACGGCAATCCCGTAGACCGATGCCCCCCGGTGGAGATCAAGAATCCGCGCGTACGAGCGCTTCGGTAGAGAGACTCTTTCTGTGGGTCGGAGAGAGTTCTGTGAATGGCGTCTGAGAGTGGAGAGACCCGCTTACCTGCGACGGGCGGAATACATCCCGTGGGACTGCTTTGGCGCTTCCTCTGGCGGAGGCGCATCGGCACCGAAGTCACCCTCCGGCTGGCCGACCACTTCCAGACAACTGGAGCAGAGCTCGTGCCGGCTCCCTTGGGCGAGGTCCTTGGCGCAGACCATGCACTGCTTGCCCATGGCTTCCATGAAGGAACCCTTCATTTCGATATACCCACGGGCGATATACAAGCGAATCAGGAACTGAAAGAAATCGGCGAGTTTTCCATCGCATTCGACCTGGAATGTGGCGATCTTGTCGATGGTGGGTTCGAATCTCGGGTAGAGGCGTTTGTCTTCTTTGAAGTTCTTGTGGAAGAGCGCCACGAACCGTTCGAAATCCTTGTCGGAGTTCACCTTGCCTCCACTGAATTCACGGAGCGCCAGGCTGGCTTTCCCCGGAATGGCTCGAAAGATCTCGTGGCAGCACGGATTGACCGTGTGATAACAGAGGTAGTCGCGTAGAGTCGCTCGATCCAGACCGCACCAGGGGCACTCCCCGATGGGGGTGCGTACTTCCTTACTCCCAACTTTGAAGGCATTTCCACTCATGAGTCTCTACCTCTTCCTTGGAACTCCGCCTGCGACGGACGATTGCGCCACGACCCATGCATTTAGCATCGGTCGAGCGAGCGTCCGGGAACGCACTCGCGCGGTTGCAGCACCGCTTCTCTGTCCGTATCGGGTCTGTTACCCCGAATCCCGGCGACGTCATCCCTGAGGCGACGTTGCCACCCCCTATGCTACCCGCGCGCGCGCAGTTTTTCTACCCACGTGGAGCGAACGATCCCCCCGATGCACATACCCTTTGTCGCGTGAATGGTTTAGAGTGGTTTTCCACGATGGCGTACGGACCGATGAAGGCCGGAGCCCGCGAATCCGTGGGCCGCTGTCGTTTCTTCCGACAGAGATGACTTTCGAGAGAGGCTCTACCCGCGAGCCCTGTGAGGTGCAGACAATGACTCAATCCTTTAACGAAAACCGCTACGACGAGATGATGTACCGGCGTTGCGGCCGCTCCGGCCTGGTCCTTCCCGCGATTTCACTGGGCGCGTGGGAGACATTCGGCGGGTACCGTGACGCGGTTGTGGCGCAAGAGTGCCTTTTCCGCGCGTTCGACCTGGGTATCACGCACTTCGATCTGGCAAACAACTACGGCGTGCCACCGGGCAACGCAGAGCGCGTCACGGGCGAAATCCTGAAACAGATGCCGCGCGACGAGCTGATCGTCTCGACAAAGACGGGCCACCGGATGTGGCCGGGCCCGTATGGGGAATGGCTGTCGAAGAAGTCGATGGTGGCCAGCTTGGACCAATCGCTGGAACGACTGCAGCTCGACTATGTGGATATCTATTACGCGCACCGTCCCGACCCGGAGACTCCGCTGGAAGAGACCCTGGCGGCACTGGACCTGATCGTCCGGCAGGGGAAGGCGCTGTATGTGGGTGTGAGTAACTTTTCGGGGGCGCATTTCTGCGACGCGGTACGGATCGTGGATCGTAACGGCTGGACGCCCATCACCATCCACCAGCCCTACTACAACCTTCTGGGACGAACCATCGAGACGGATCTTCTCGACCACACCGAACGGCACGGCTGTGGTGTGATCCCGTTTTCGCCGCTGGCGCAAGGCCTGCTGACGGATAAGTACCTGGATGGAATTCCCAGCGACTCGCGTGCGGCTCTGCACTGGAGTTCCGAGAACTACAACGATCAAGTCACCCCGGAACGAATCGAGGCCGTCGGGGAACTGAATCGTATCGCCGCGAGCCGGGGGCAAACCCTGGCGCAAATGGCTTTGGCCTGGACGCTTCGCGATCCGCGTATCACAACGGTTCTGATCGGCGCGTCGAAAGTCTCTCAGATCGAGGAAAACGTGAAGGCGATTCAGAACGTGGAGTTCAGCGACGAGGAACTGGAGAAGATCGACCGGATCACGGATCCACGTGGGAAAGCGTTCCGCAAACCCTAAGATCGGTGTTGAGTGTTTTTCGACGGAGGATATCCCCAAGGTGGCTTCCGAATACAGAAAGACATAAAGTGGGGTCCGATAGCCTGTTCCAATCGGAAAGAACTCTATGGAGATACTCTCCGTATCCCTTGAGTCAGGAGTGTGGGAATGAACTGGATTCGCTCGACCGTTTTGTTTGCGTTGGTTTTGACTTTCACGACGGCGGTGGTGGTGGCGGCGGAGTCGCCCGAACTGCCCTCGGCATCGGTGTATCTGAAATTCGACGGGGATCTTCGCGACGCGTCCGGGAACGGGCACGACGCCACCTTTCATGTCGAAAAAGGAACGGGGCCCCTGTTCCAACGCGGTGTGTTCGGAGAGGGTCTGGATCTGACCGGCGACGACGGATATGTTGCGGTCAACCGCAAACTCCCGGAACAGGGCACAATCGCTCTCTGGTACTTTGTCGAGCCGTATTACAAGTACCAAACCATTTTCGATAACTCGCTGAATCCCGATGCGTGGGAACTGTGGATCTACGATTCGGGGCTCCTGCGGTTCCGCAACGATGGGACCAGAAGCGCCGTGGTGCAGCACGCGTTTCATCGAATCGGCGATATCCGGGAATGGCACCACATCGCGCTCACGTGGAATCGTGACGATAAGAGCGACGGCGCGGTCAGGCTGTATATCGACGGCGAAGCGCAAGATCGATCGGGTTGGAACTATCCGAGTTGGTCGTGGACGGAGAGCGGGGATACACTCTATCTCGGCGGTAGCCAGAACAAGCGGGGGAATGGAATCTGGGACGATTTCGCGATCTTCGACGAGCCGCTCAGCGAAAGCCAAATCAGCCAGGTGTACCACCTCGGCGTCGAACACCTCAACCTTGTCGCCCAAGGAGCTTCCATGGCCGCGCAAAGTAAAACGCAACTGGTCGCGCATCGCGGCGCATCCTATAACGCGCCCGAAAACACGATGGCCGCGTTCCAACTGGCCTGGGAAGAAGGGGCCGACGCCATCGAGGGGGATTTCTACCTGAGCAAGGACGGGAAGATCGTCTGCATCCACGACGGCACAACCAAACGAACGGCGGGTGTCGATAAACGTGTGGTCGATCAGACCGTGGCCGAGCTGAAACAGCTGGATGCCGGAAGTTGGAAGGCCCCCAAGTTTAAGGGCGAACCGATCCCGACCATCGAGGAAGTGCTGGCGTGTGTTCCCGATGACAAGAAACTTCTCATTGAGATCAAGTGCGGTCCGGAGATCGTCCCCGAACTGAAACGTGTGCTCGCGGCCAGCACGCTACGGCCGGAACAGACAGTCGTCATCAGTTTTGGCTGGGATGTGATTCTGGAAGTCAAGAAGGAACTTCCGCAATTGAAAGCGCTCTGGCTGAAAGGACTGAAGCGCGATATCGAAACCGGCGGAACCGATCCGGCCCTCCCGGAGACCATCGAGAATCTCAAGCGATTCAAAGTCGACGGTTTCGATGTGAACGCCAACGACACCACTGACGAAACGTTCGCGAAGTCGCTACGCGACGCCGGGCTGGAGTTTCACGTCTGGACAGTAGATTCGCCAGAAACGGCGTTCAAGATGATCAGCTTGGGTGTGGATAGTATCACCACCAACCGTCCGGCATGGTTAAGGAAGCAGACAGGGCTTTGATGTAGGATCGAAGAGAGACAGCCGGTTGTGAAAGGTCAGCGTTCGGCGGAGGGGGGGGGCAGCAGATGGCTACTGGGCTCGCCAGACGTGGCCGAGCCATCTTCCGGTGAGGTCGAGTAGGGGGGCGATGCCGAGCGACTCACCCGGGTTCGGCCCGAGCACAAGCGTTCCGCTCGCGGATTCGGAGACGACCGCGTCCCGGGCTTGCCGCAGAGACTCAGCGATCCGCTCTGCGTCCGCTGAAGCGGAAACCTTCCCGCCAAGAATACGGACGAAATCCTCAAGCGGTGAGTCGATCAGGTCGGCCGCCTCTACATCGAACTGTTTCATAAACGCCTGGTTGACAAAGGCCACGGCAGCGCCGGTGTCGGTCACGGCGACCGCGTTGGGCGCGAAATGGATCAGGGCCTTCATCCGCTGATGGGCGAGCGCGAGTTCGGCGGTTTCGTCGCCTAAACCCAATAGATTATCCTGGAGCTCGACGGTCTGGTTCTGAAGGCGCTCGTTGGCACGTTCGAGCTCTGTCTTGAGCCGTTGCAGTTCCTGATTTCGCCGCTCGAGTTCTTGCGTCTTCTCTTGGTACAACGACAACGTCTGAGCCAGGTTGGAGTTCTGGAGCCGTAACTCCTCGGCGGCACTCGGCGTCTCGCGTGTCTTGAAGGCGTCGGCGAGAAACTCGACGAAATTTCCGGCCAGGGATTTCGATCGCCCCGCCCGGCGTCGGATCAGCGTGATGACGGTCCCTGTCTCCGGGTCTGATTCGATCCCGACCTCATCCATCAGGCGACGCATGGCCTGGAACCCCTTGAGGAGTCCGTTCGGGACAGATTTGCCCGACAAGGCGTTCTCAATCTCTTCCTGGGGTATCACCGGCCCTTTGTCGGCACCGATGACGCTCAGGGTGATCGTGTCGCCCTCGGTCAGTAAGTCAAACGAGATTCGCCCGCGCGCCGCACGCTCTACGATCTTTCGGGCGAGTTCGAAAACAGAGGTGGTAATCTGCAGGCGCTCCGCCGTGCCGAAGCCGAGTTCGTCACAAATCAGCCGGGAACGGTCCCGTACGCGGACGATGTCCCGCTCCCCTCGAATGTTTTGGCGATAGATCTCCATGGGCGATACGCGGAGCCTTAGCCGACTCCGGTCCCAATTTACACCCTATGAGCAGGTGCGGAAACAGGGCTATCGCCGTTCTTCGGAGCAGTTTTCGGTAAGAAGACGGGCCAATCGGCGCTAAGGCTTGGCAGGAGGCTCGGTAGAGGGAGCAGGCGGGACGGCCGGCAGAGCCTGCCCGGCAGCCGGTCCAGGCAGTTCCGCAGGGGCGGGAGCGGTGGCGGGAAGCACATCCCCGCTGGTTGCGGCCGGTTCGGCGGCCCCGGCGTCTAGTTATGGTGCGACGCCCTCCGGCACGGGCTCTAAGGTTAGGTCCCCATCGCTCTCTTCGGTGACCATCAGATACCGGCCCATGCCCTCTTCGTCGCCCTCGGGCGGCTCACCTAGACGAAACTCGCCCTGGCCGACCGTGGTCCAATCGGAATAGACATTGGCCTTCCAATACCCCTCGCCACCTCGATCCATGAGCTGCTCGACACTCCACCAGAGACCCAAATAGGTCTGTTTGGGGTAGGAGCGCTTCTCGGTGAAGGCGATGGCGCCATTGGGCGCGATCAGTTCGTAAATGAGGCGGCCCTGCCGCAAGTTACCGCCGAGCTGCGCGACCACCACCACCCGGGGGTCGCCCTTGGGGTCGAAAACATCCGTCACTTCGAGCCAATGGCCGTCCGTGGATATCCCCTTGCAGGTGAAAACATCGCCCAACTCCGACGTGGCGGGCTCCAAAGCATAGTCGCTCAATGTCTGGCAAGCCGCGAACAGAAGAGATCCGAGCAATGCGAGCAGCCCCGTCACTGTGTGCAGAGTGCGGCTGCGGGGGAGGATGGCCGCGGCGCGCCGTGAGGAGCGTTCAGGAGTGGTGCTATGGGTGAATTGAGGATTCTGGATCATGGTTTTATCTGTGATGGCGTGTTTCCAAAGATTCGATTCAGGCTAAAAGACCCCAGCGCCCGGCCTACCCAGGAATCCTATGGGGAGGAAAGAGGTCGACTCGGAAGCAGGTTTCCTAGTGTGGGCCCTTCGCGAGCTGCGGTCAATGAAACGTATCGCCGTGACCACCGTAACGCACGGTGTGCCGCGTCTCTGTGGGAGATAACCTGCGCCCGTACCGGATGGTTGACGTATCGGAGCTTGAGCGCGTATTCTTGTGCTGTGGAGATTTTGGCGTACAGGCCAGCGGGAGAACGACGATGACGAAGACGTTACAAAAACAAATCCCCGAGGAGACT
>CAYTDF010000136.1:0-9925 GCA_964436365.1 uncultured bacterium
CCAGCAGATCGCGCACAATGTGTAGACACGCGACTTGGTCGGCTCCATACCCGAGCAGATCGCCAAGACTCACCACGCAGTCTATACGGATCGCCTCCAGATCCTCGATAACCGCTTCGAGGGCTTCTAGATTGCCGTGAATATCGGAAATAATTGCGTACCGCGCCATGATCTCGACAGGGAGGTGCTCGTTCGCACCCGCAGATTTCATCATCCCCTCCTGTCTCCAGGTAGGGGCACCACAGATATGATCCCGATAAAACGGCTCCTGCGGAACGGCGCGTCCGGCGCTCACCCTCGCGGAGGGCTGTCTCAAGGCCTCATCGGCAGTCCCATCCGTGGATCTAGCGGGGAATTGACCGAAGCAGAACTACAGGCTATCAAGATCGAGCTGAAAAATGGGCATCGGATCGCCTGGCTGGAATGGCACTTCTCCATCCTCAGCGCGCAATCTCGCATCGTAATACAGGTTCAGGTCATGAATCAGCCGGTGCCCGTGCCCAGCGAGATAGACAGGCGGGCAAGCGAAGATCTTGTCGGATGCGGAACGCTCTAGACTTCTCGCACCGACATAGTTCCCCCGGCAATAGTGATGAAGGGAGACAGCCGCCTGGATGAGTCCCTGGTAGTATTTTCGTTCTTGTCCGCTACATTCCGACCAGAGATCTTCTAGAACCTCATGCGCCTCAAAGAACTCACCGCAGTTGAAGTACTCGGCAAAACGGAGATAACGCCGGTCGAGGCTAGAATGGAGCGATGGGTCGGGCTGTTTCATCATACGCGGGGATTTCCTCAGTTTGTGACGACATCGATATCTTGCAGAATAAGAGCGCTCCGTGGAAAGTGCTATAGTCCAGGGACAGCCCAACAGCCGCTGAATACCGACACGGAATAGAAAACAAGAGATGGGGAACGACCTCTACCTGTTATTGACTCGAGCGAACTACCGCCAGGTCCTCCGCGAGCTGATACGGCGCGATCTGCGTAGCCGCTACAAGGTCTCGGTGCTGGGCTTCTTCTGGAGCCTGCTACGGCCGTTTCTGTCCATACTGGTCATCTACATCGTTTTCAGCAAACTCGTTGGTTTCGACATGGACCTCTCCCTCTATCCGGAGATCGGCTATTTTGCGTTCCTAGCGTTCGGATACCTGCCCTGGGTCTATTTCTCTTCGTGCCTGAACGAGGGCGCACAGGCGCTCCTGGCCAACGCGCATCTCGTCAAGAAGGTTTACTGTCCGCGAGCGATCTTTTCGCTGACAACTGTCGGAGCCCAACTGATCAATTTCCTATTGGCGCTCCTGGTCTTCATTCCCGCGCTGTGGTTCTTCACCAAGGCACAGCCGTCACTGGCGTTGGCCGCGCTCCCGCTGGTCATCCTCATCCAGACACTCTTCATCGCCGGGCTTGTCTTAGCGTTGGCCGCCCTGAATGTCCTCTATCGGGATGTGGGGCAGATGCTCGAGTTCGTCACCATGGCCTGGTTCTATCTCACCCCCGTGCTCTACCCCATCCACATGCCCCTCGCCCGTCTGGAAGCGGTCGGAATTCCGGGGGGGGCGCTCTGGCTCAACCCCATGGCGACCTTCACCTTTTGGTACCGGTGGACATGCTTGGGGAGGCTCGATACCGGCCATTCTCTGACCCAATCCTTGGTGATGGGCACTGCGATAACCGTGGTCCTCTCGGTTGCGGTCTTTTGGGGCGGATACGCACTCTACAAGAGACTCGACATCGCAGCCGTGGACGAGCTGTAACGTATCTCCGATGAACAGGCCAAACGAAAACCCACTGGAAACACCCATCCAATACGTCAGGGGCGTCGGCCCCAAGTTGGCCGAGCGATTCAAGGTTCTGGGCATTACCACGGTCGAGGGCCTGCTCTGGCACGTCCCCCATACCTACCAAGACCGGCGGAAGATTACACCCATCAATCAGGTCAAACCGGGAGAGTTGGTGACCGTCCAAGGGCTTGTCGTGGGCGTTGACTCCCGCTACCCGCGCCGCGGCCGGGTCCGGGAGATCGTGACGGTACGGATTGACGACGGGGAAGCCGCCGCCCGGGCGGTCTGGTTCAATCAGAGTTATATCAAGAAGCAGATGTCACGAGGCGTGGGATTGCAGCTCTACGGCAGGACGGAGCTCTACGACGCGCAGCTTCAGTTCTCGAGCCCCGAGTTCACCATCCTCGATCCGAGCGATTTCGAGCGGACGGGGGAGATCTTACCGATCTACCACAGCACCAAAGGACTGCCCCAGAGAACGATCAGGCGCACGATGGCCTTCGCCTTGGCTCGAATGATCGAAACCGTGCAGGACGTCGTTCCCGAGCGGCTACGCGACAAGCTCGGGTTACCGTCGATCAAGAACGCGTGGAGGATTCTCCATCAACCCGCACCGGACGATGGCGCTCCCGCCGAGGCGCTACCCGAAGCCCTGGAGGACGCCGAAGTCACGCTCTTCGATACGGTGGACGAGACCACCTATCTGCGCCGTCTGGAAGAAGAACGCACGCGCAAGAAAGGCACGCTCTACGACCTTGCCCAGCAACGGCTCGCCTATGAGGAATTCCTCGTCATGCAGTGGGTCCTCGCCGAGGCCCGTCACGCGATCCGCAATCTGGAGGGTACCGCCCATCCCCTCCCGGCATCGAATCCGCTGGAGGCATCCTTCACGCCGGACTCCATCGCCTCGGAGACGGACGATACCGACCCCAAACAGTGGCCCGCGCGCTATATCGCCTCGCTCCCATTCCAGCTCACGTCAGACCAGTTGAGGGTCGGCCGCGAGATCCAGAACGATCTCGCTTCCGACCGGCCCATGAATCGGCTCTTGCAGGGTGATGTGGGCAGTGGAAAGACGGTCGTCGCGTTCTATGCGATGCTGGCCGTGGCGGCGGGAGGACGGCAAGCCGTGCTCATGGTTCCCACCGAAATCCTGGCAGAGCAGCATCATGCAACTCTGCTCAAGCTGACACGTAACCTGCGGGGTCTGAACTGCGGTTTGCTGTGCGGAAGCGCGGGAGCGGCGGAACGCAGAGAACTGCAACGCGCCCTGCAAAACGGGACCATTCAGCTTCTGGTCGGCACCCACGCTCTGTTCGAAGAGCCTGTCGTCTTCGAGAATTTGGGACTGGCTGTTGTGGACGAACAACATCGTTTCGGCGTGGAACAGCGGCGGCGGCTGCTTTCGAAGGGAGGACACCCCGACCTGCTTCTGATGACCGCCACCCCCATCCCCAGAACGCTCGCCCTCTCGTGGTATGGCGATATGGACACGTCCTCGATTCACCAATTGCCGTCGGGGCGTCCCAAGGTGATCACCAAATGGACGTTTGGAGATAAAGAGGAGAAGGTCTGGGGTTTTGTCGACGAGAAGATCGCCGAGGGCCAACAGGCTTTTGTCGTCTGTCCGCTGATTGAGGAATCCGAGGCGATGCCCGACCTTCCCTCCGCGGAGCGGGTTTTCGCACGAATCCAGGAGGGGCCGCTCGGGCAGCGGCGCGTGGCTCTCTTACACGGGCAGATGCGAACCGAGGAAAAGTCGGCGGTGATGGAGAGTTTTGCCCGGGGTGAGATCGATCTGCTGGTGTCGACGACGGTGATTGAGGTCGGCATCGACGTCCCAAACGCCACCATGATGGTGATTTTGGGCGCGGATCGTTTCGGGCTCGCACAACTGCACCAGCTGCGGGGCCGTATCGGGCGTGGGACAGAGACCTCGTACTGCGTTTTGATCACGACCGGCACGGTCTCACCGCTTGCGGAACGCAGGCTCGACGCGCTCAGGACAACCCTGGACGGCTTCCAACTCGCCGAGGAGGATCTGAGACTGCGTGGCCCGGGCGAGATCGTCGGCCAGCGGCAGAGCGGGCTCTGGACATTCCACGTGGCGGACCAAAGACGCGACCTTTGGCTACTGGAACGGGCCCGGGAAGACGCGGACGAAATACTGGAGCGCGACCCGGAGCTCACTCTTCCCGAGCATGCCGCTCTAGCCCGTAAAGCGCGCGCAGCCGCCCATGTAGCCTTGCGCGGCTAGCTACCCTATCTCGTTCAAGATGACCGATTTACGGAAAATCGAGGAACTTTCTCGGAGAATCCTCTAAAGCCCCAGCGGAGTTTTGTCGATACTTGCGATACGGGAGAAGGCCCGTTGGGAAAATGATTGATCAAATCAGTAACGCAAACTATCGACAGCTCATCGCGCAAGAGGCTCAGCCATCTGGCAAGCCGCAAAGCGCGTCCAGAGCGAAAAAGGACGGCGCGGAAGACACCGTGGACCTGTCCCAAGCCTTGTACGCCACCGTGCAGCGACAAGACGTCTCGTTGGATGTCACCTTTGGGGCTGACATGGAAGAGATGCGGTACTCGGCCAGTCTGGTCATGGAGAAGGTCTCCATCGCTCTACAGGAGCGGTTTGGGCTCGCGGAGGAACAACTCCCCGAAGCACCCGAAGGACTGCCGGAGGAAGCCACGGCGGAAGAGCTGCTGGAGTATGTCAATCCAGGGAACACGGCGAACCGAATCTTGGGTTTCACAACGGCGTTCTTGAGTGCTTATGCCGGAAACCACGAGGACGAAAGTGGAACCGAGCAGGTCGATGGGTTTGTCAACCTGATTGGAGAAGCGATCAAAGAGGGCTTTGCGCAGGCCGAAGAAGACCTTGGCGGAAGTTTTGACGAACTCGGCGAAGTGGGCGAGACCATTAAGGAGACGTTCAACCTCGTCATGGCGGGGCTGGACAACTATCGCGAGAACCAGATGAAGCTGCTGGGCTCGCCTACCGGTGAGGTGGCGCAGGCCGCTTTGCCGAACACGACCGACCTCCCTGAAAGCCCGGTGAACGAGGCAAAAGGCGGTGAGACGAGCGTCTTGGATATCCTGGGATAGACGCCGACCCGTTACAGACAGTTAACCCGCCGTTACAATAGTGAACCCACAGTGCCGGGCCTCCCGCTCGGCGCTGTTTCTTTTTCACCCTTTCTCTACTGGCCGCACGAACGGATTCTCTTGTTTTTCTCGCCCAATGGTGGTCGTGCTGCCATGCCCGGGATAGACAAGGGTCTCATCGGGAAGCGCGTAGAGACGCTGCACGGATTGAACGAGAGTTTCGGTATCGGCGAAGGGGAGATCCGAACGGCCTATCGAACCCGCAAAGAGCGTATCACCGGTGATCACGATCTGTTCGGTGGCCAGTGAGACACCTCCGGGCGTATGGCCGGGTGTGAAGATCACCTCCCATGTCCGGCCGAGCGCCTTGAGCGGTTCCCCGGGCAAGAAAAGAGCATCCGGGGGAGGTGAGGTAATCGGTTGCCCCAACAGGGCCGATAGATTGAGTTCTGGATTCTCGAGCCAATCCGCCTCGTTCGGGTGGATGGTGAGTGGCGCGCCTGTCGCTTGCACGACGTCTCGATTCGCACCGATATGATCCCCGTGGGCGTGAGTGTTCCAAACGGCTTGAATCGTGAGATTCAGAGCGCCGATACGTTCGAGGATTCGTTCGCCTTCCCCGCCGGGATCCACAACGATCCCTTCGCGCGACCGAGCGTCGTACAGGAGATAGCAATTCGTCTCCAAAAGCCCCACGGGCAAACATTCAACACTCAGCAAACTCATAGGCACAACCTTATCTCCTGTGATGGGCGTCAAGGCGAGAAATGTGGAATCGGGAGTCGCCTCACGGCCACTCCCGAGAAAAAGTCCCAGCGAACGGTGCAACAGCCAAACGTCCTACGAACTGGGTTCGATAATATACAGCCGCACCCCGGCTCCTTCAATCGTGTCTCGGAATCCAGCCCCCTCCGGTGGCCCCGGCTCGCCCGCCCCAAAGGGTTGGATGCTCCGGCCCTCGCGCCACTCAGAAACGGTGGCGGGGACGAATTCCTGAAAGCGGAAGGTCGCTTCTTGGGGAAACCAGCCGCCGTTCACGGCAAAAAGATACAAGTTTCCTCTGTACCATTTGCCCATGGCGTGAATCGCGCCGTCGGCGGGCTCGATCGTATAACGTAAAAGGGCGTCCTCCTGAATAAGCACTTTCCGCAGCCGGGCGAATTCGGTCAGGACCTTCTTGAGCGTGCCAATCGTTTCCGGGTGCCGCCTCAACACATCCAGCGACCAAAAAAGAATCCCCCGGCCCCCGTGTGCAACCGTGCTATAGCAGGTGTATCGGAGCTCGCGTTCTCCGGGGCAGTAGGTCTGCGCGTCAAAATGCTTGCGGTCCCAAGAACGCCAGTCAAAGGCCTGGGGGACCGCCCAGACCGGCGCACGCCCATCGGAAACCTGCATGGCGCGGATCATGGCCTCATCGAAACGCGCCATCGGGCCGGTAGGTAGCGGGAACGAACTCATCAACAGGATATCGAGCGCATTGAGATAGAGTGGGACGGTGTCGTCGTAGGCGCTATCGTTTGCGGGGATCTCGGTCGCCTGCGGACGGTAGGGGTCCTGCGCGTGAATGAAATCGTAGAGTTGCTCTAGTGCGTAAGGGGAGACATTCGCCTCCTCGGGATTCAGGCCGTTGTAGTAGAACATAACGGCGTCCCGGTCGAACCAGGCAAGTTCCTCTTTCTGTCGGTCCTCATTCCCCACCAAGAAAAATAGAGGATCGAAGGGATTCAGGCCCACCCCGATGTCGTTTTCGGCGGCGGCATCCAGAAGCGGAAGGATATCGTCGGGCACGCTAAATCCACCAACTGTCGCGTTTACTCCCACCGGACCTAAGGCTTCACATTCGTCCGGTTCCACGCCAAACGCGCCGAGAACGAAACGAGGCTTCCCGTTGACTTCCAAAAGATCGCCGCGGTGGTGCAAGAGTTTGACTTCGCGCTTTGCGACCGGATACTTGCGTAGCGGTAAAATATACTGCGTGGGGTCTTCCGAAAGAGGTGCGGTGGAGACGGTCACGTTGTACTCGCCGGGGGGAAGCGTGGCGATGTCGAAAAGGAGGAGAGTCGTTCGCTGATCTTGGCTCCGCGTGCGGTAAGGCTTCACCTCGACATCCACGCCGGTCAGCTTGGCGTTGATGGGTAGGTCCACGACCGATTCACCGTCGAGACGCCGCACGCGCAACCGCGCGCCTTCCTCCACGGTATAATAGGATTTGTCGAGGGAAGCGTCCCAAGCGGGGAGCGCCCTCAAGGAGAAAGTGTCACGGGCCAGGATCTCCCCGTTATCCTTACGGTGCGCGGTGAGCACCAGCTGATGCCACCCACCGCGGCGAACCTTGATCGGGATTTCAATCGTACCTTGCTGGCTGTCGGAGAACTCCATGTTGACCGCCTGCAAAGGCTCGGCGGACAACTCGGGACGAACAAGTCTCCCCGCGATGCGTACGCCTTTCAGTGCGGTATCGATGGTAAGAACTTCCATCACCAGAGAGTTGGCTCCAGGAAAGAGGGGGCCTCGATTCATGGGCCCACGGATTGTCACAACACGGCGCTCGGCGGCAGTCCGTAGCTGCTGGATCCGTTCAAGCGGAGGAAGATCGCTTGCGCGCCCCTCTCTTGCAGCGGTCAGGGCCAGAGATAACGAGGCGATGGAGCCTTTGAGCTGTCGCGCGGAGCCGCGCGCTTCGGTCGGGAACCAAAACTGGTGGCTCCCGTACGTCAAGTACCCACCAAACTCGGTAGCCAAGCTCTCGGCGGCCGTGGCCAATTCGCCGGGCAGGAGTGTGGACATTTCCAAGCGGGGTGCGACCCACATCGTCACTGCCCGCATAGGGTCGTCCGAGAGCGTCTTCAACTCGGGAGTCCAACCGTAGTTTGTCTCTGTCCCATGCAGAAAAGAGCGCGTCGGAAGATCGGGACGAGCGAGACCTTTGGCGATCCCCTCATACAGGCGAGTGTGTCGATACCCGTCGATGCCAAAGCGGATCGTCTTGCCGATCTGGCCTAGGTCCTCGAGACGTGCGGCAAAGGCTTCGGCGGTACGGTCGATCACGTGCTGACGATAGTCGGATTCGAGTTTCAGGCTCCCGATCCGCTCAATCGTCTCTGACTGTCCCAACTGCAACTCTGCCACAGGAGGGAAACTGGAGAGATAGCCTTCCTCGTATCCGTCTGTTTCGTCATAGGTCTTGCCGTCGATCGTACAGGTGAAATCCAGACAGACTTCCTTGAAGTCGATCTCTTGATCGAGAAGGAGTGTGCGCAGCTTGCGTACGAGTGCATCGGTCCAGTAGTCGTCGTCGAGCAGAGAGGGTTTGAAGGGGGATTCCCGCCCACCAAGGGAGCGAGTCGGACCGACAGGGAAGATTGGGTCGCTGAGAACGGCTTCTTTGGGACCGCAGACCCGAAAATGGGGGATCATCTCAATCCCCGTTTCGATGCAGGCTCGCGACCAAGAACGCAGGTAGGCGATGGCATCGGGGTCGTTCGCGCCCCGAAAACGCGAGAGTTGAACCAAAACGTGAGTAAAACCGGCCTGCTGGAGCGTCTGAGTCAGTTCGGGATCGGCTTCGCCAGGGACGCGCACCGCGCGAAAGGCGTCCGCGGCCGAAGCGGACTCGGCAGATCCCGGCGCGAGGAGCGCCGATGCCACGATCAGGCATGAATACGTCAGAGACCGGGTTGTCATCGATTTCACGAGTTCACTCCACCCCACGTTCGCGCCAAAAGCGAAGAATGGTTCCCTCCCCCGGCCCGAGGAGTACGCGGGTACTGGGAGGTCCGGCGTCCCAATAAAACTCAACCGTGGATTGTGTGGCTTCATCCGTGACACGGTTGGGAATGGGCCGAACTCGGTCGGCGAGACGGACGGGGACATAACGGCTGTTCTTCAAATCCCGATTCACAACGGCGAGACATAAAGCACCGTCTTTGCGCTGGAAATAGCCCGCATCGACATTGTCCGGGACGCGCGCGAAAGGTTCTATGGGGTCCATCTGCGAAATCGCATCCTGCATCGCGCCCAATCGACGTGCGAGCCGTTGGACCTCGCCAAAGATCGGCAGGGGAACGAGTTCCGAATCAACGAGCCCTTGGAGTCGCTCGGGGTGTTTCGGGAGACTTTGATAGATAAAGAAGAAAAAGCCTTTCACGCCCTGCGTCATCGCATAGTACGTCATGTAGCGCAGTTCGACGCTCTCGGGGTATCGCCACGCGCCCGGTTTTGCAAAGGCTTGGAGAACCGCCCACGAAGGAAGCGGGCCACTGGCCTCGACGAATTCCGCAAGGGACTTGCAGTAACCGGAAAGATCACCGGCTTCGCTCGATTCCTTCAGAGGAAAAGCATAGAAGACACCCTCATTGAGAGCGCCTGTCGAACGTGCGACTTTCAGGGATTCCGGGGTCTTGAAACTGGCGAAAACCGGATGGGTGGGGTCGGCGACGGCCAGAGCGTTCTTCATGGTCAGCCAGGCGGGGAGAAGTTCTGCGGGAGGGGCATCTGTAATCTGGTATCGCAGTAAAACCCGGCTGTAGCCATACCTGCCGGCCGTCTCTCTGGCAATGCGTTGATTGACTTCCGTCGCGGGGGGGGTGACCGCGAGGATGGCCTTGGCCGCCTCAACCTCCAAGATGACTTTGAGATTGTGAGTCGCGGCCGCCTCCAGTAGGAGGTCGGCATGTTGGGGACGTATGTTGACCGCAGTGATGCAGTTTAGACCGATCCGGGCGGCGCCTGTGAAGACAGTATCTAAATAGTCCCGGTAAGAGGCGGGCTCTGGAGATATTCCCAAGTAGGTTGGGTTTCCTTCGAACCAGATCCCGATGGGAACGAAGTTTTCTGGCGATGACGTTTCTTGAACCGATAGGCTTCCCGCAGAGGAGACCAGGAAAACAAGGGAGAATAAGACGGGCGAAAGGCGGAATGCAGAGAGCCGATTCCTCGCCGGGGAACCGGCTTGCGGGGACTCGAACGTGGAGGGTCTCGCAGACAATCTATGTCGTAGAACTGTTCGCATACCGATTCCTGCACTGTGAGGTACG
>CAYTDF010000137.1:0-2109 GCA_964436365.1 uncultured bacterium
CCGCGTGTAACGTGAGACGTCGCTTTCGAACGGTTATCACGACTGAGTGGAAGATCTTTTCCACAAAAAGAGTGACGTGTGCATCGACAACAACGGAGAGATACTTGTCTAATCGACCCATGCGCTTCAGCACGTAGTCCCGGATGGCATCGGTGATCTCGATGTTTCTTCCTGTTATCTGGACATCCACGGATTCTACCTCCTTCAGAGCCCCATTCCACATGAACGGCAGCCGCGTCAATGGTCCCGGAGTCTCCAAAAAGCCGAACCGGAAAGACAGACGAACTGAGTCTGCTTTCGATGATCGTTTGTTAAAGGGAAAAATCTGAGCATTTTGGAAGACACCACTAACTCTAGTCTATCACGACCCGAGCGCAGCCGAAGTCTCATTTTGCGCCCTTTTCTCTCAAAGAGCACAATTCGACTAAGTGAATGCAGTGAATCGGAGTTTCTACCGCCTTCGGATCTTGATCTTCCCGTGCTCTTGGTCGTATCCGATGCTCCCGCGGCCTGTCTCCTCTCGGATCAGAAACCGCTTGTCCCGGATGCGTACCGTGACCCCGGGGTTAGCGGTGTCATACACTTTGACCTCCGGGATGGGTTCAACGAACATTTGCAGCCGCGCCTCTGTTTGACGCCGCTTGGCGTGTTCTTGTGCGCTCTGCATGCGGGTGAGCTCTTGGCGGGCTCGCGCGATGAGAAACGGGTCCGCATCCGCCGCCAAGTTGTTTTGCATTCGCGTGAGGTTCAGGCGCTTCCCTTCAAGATCCTTCAGGGTCTTGTCGGTCTCTATAGTCTCTTCCAGCGCCCGCCAGTCGCTCCCAACCTCTATCTCCGTCTTGGTCTCGTATTCGGAGCCGAGCGTCTTGACCCGTATCCCGTGGCCTCCGAGCACAGAGCCCCCCACGATCGTACCTTTCGCGGTGATCACCTCGATCGTTCCACTCACCCGCACGTCGCTGTGTAAGATTTGGGCCGCCGCGACCAAGTTGCCACCGCACCGCACGGAGGTCTCTTGCAGGAACGAGCAGAGCAAGTTTGCGTCACATCGCACGGTCCCACGGTTCTTTCCGACAACGCCGAGTCCAACCTCGATCGACCCTTTTGCCTCCAGGTTTGCGACACCCACCGATCCCGTCACGGTAATGTCGCCCCCCGACCGAATCGAGAAACCGTCGGCGACATCTCCCCGGACCAGAACATCGCCGATGAAATCGACGTTTCCCGTGTTGAAGTCGACGTCTCCGTCCACCAGATAGACGCGACGCACAGAGATCCTCTTGCCCTCGTGATGGATCTGCCCCGAAACCGCCACAGTCCAGCACCGGCCGTCAGCGGAGACGTCGACACCATCGCCCGGTAAGACGTCTGTCTGAGACAATTCGGCCGGCTCGATCGTCTGCCCGAGCACGTTCTTGCCAGGGACGCCGGGTTCGCCGAGGACGACGTCCGCCAGTTTATCTCCTTCTTCCACGCAGACGATGCGCTGCAGGTTATAGAAATCCACCTCACCGTCGGCCTTTATCCAATAGCGCTCGGTTGACTCCGGTATGTGCACGGCCAACTGGACATTTGCCGCGACACCCTCCTTCGCTGGTTCTCCGCGCGCCACGGGGACGCGTTTGAGAGCCACGCTCGTCTTCAGCACTTTCTGAACCGCGAGTTCAATGGCTTTTCGCCTGATACCGTGGATGACCCCCATCTTCTTCATCATGCGATGTGCGTCGCTGACGTAGACCGCCTGTCCGGCTCCTAGAGCCGGGGTGATCGAAAGGCACGCCATCATTTTGTCTTTCGATATCTCGAGAATAACTTCGCCATCGCGGTCACATGGGATTACATCCGCCCGCCCGTCCACGATCACCAATGTGCCCTCGACAGACGACACGACCATGCAATCACGATCGACGGCGAGGTTGTCACCGACTGTGAATTCTGCCGCCTCCGCCTCCACGCCCTCTTTTTCTTCGCCAAAGATGTTCTTGCCGTTGATCGACGGGATGCTGGGTTCGATCCGCAGAACTTTTTGTTTGCTCAATGCGGGGAGTTCGTGATTCTTCCCGAGGTCCAGTTCCTCTTCCACGTGTCCATCCGAGGAGAGCAGTAAGA
>CAYTDF010000137.1:2159-9924 GCA_964436365.1 uncultured bacterium
TCTGCGGAGCACCGTCGATCGGTTTGATTCCCTCAGCCACGACGACATCCACGCGCGCGGTCTCTCGCTCCGCCGCTAAGCGCAGAGCCTGAAGGGTGTTCTTTTCTCGTCGACCGACCACGATCCCCAGTTGTTCTAAACCGCGCTGAATCGCTTGCTCGATCGGGGCGAGTTGCGAACGCTTCCCGGTCGTGCTTTTCAACGCGCCCGGCTCGATATGCAGGATCGCTTGATCCCCCCCGACCGTGATTTGAAGCAAGATGCCTTCGTGGACCGTCTCCTCACGTTCGAAAGGAGCCACATCCTGATCCGTGCGCTTTTTGGCCGCCGAGCTATCCTTCTTCTCTTCGAGTCCCGAAGCCTCGCTCTCTAGCCCGGCTAGGAAATCGCGTAATTCATCTTCGCTTTGTTTACCCACATTCATCCTCGTTCGCTGAGATCGCTATCCCGGAAGCGGCATGGGCCGCCAGCACTCGACATCTTCCAATC
The DNA here is from genome assembly GCA_964436365.1 of uncultured bacterium. Classification (GTDB taxonomy): domain Bacteria; phylum Hinthialibacterota; class Hinthialibacteria; order Hinthialibacterales; genus CAYTDF01. The sequence continues at coordinate 2,649 of CAYTDF010000137.1, forward strand.
GGAAAGAACTCTTGGGAGATACTATATACCATCTTCGGAAAACCGTGTCCGGGTTCTCGGAAGGGTCACCCGAGAGTTCTTCTCAAGACCTCCCATGTTTCATTCCCTGGCGCACGAGGTCAAGGTGAACGTAGCGACATCGCATGAAACGTTAGCGGACGGACGCCGAAGGTGGCCCCAGGTATGAGTGGAAAGAGAGAAGGCCGATAAGCCGGATCTTGTTCTTCCGATCCCACCACGTATGGGGGGGCGAAAGCAACCGTCATTCATCTGGGACGAACGTTACCGTCCGCCTCGTGCAGCCTACCCGGGAAGCCGTCCGTTCTACGAGAGAACGACGCGGGGCGGGCCGCCCCATACTTCCCCTATTTGGCCTTGCTCCGGACGGGGTTTACCATGCCAGCCACCGTCACCGGCGGTTGCGGTGGGCTCTTACCCCACCATTTCACCCTTACCCACGGGAAACCCATGGGCGGTATCTTTTCTGTTGCACTTTCCGTCGGGTCGCCCCGCCTGGGATTTCCCCAGCGTCCCGCCCTGCGGAGTCCGGACTTTCCTCGATGGATCTAGAACCCACCGCGACGGTCTAGCCTTCTCTCTTTCCGCGCGAAGTATACGAGTTTGTTAGGGGATCCGCCCGAGCACCCATGGGTCTTGCGTATGGAACTCACTCAGATGGCTCGATTCGAGACTCGATGATGGCGGTACCAGATCGCGAAGAAGGCCGCGGCGGCTACCACGGGGACGACGATCAGGGTCATCATTGCGACCCGTAGGTCGAGCTCGTGGGCGACAAAGCCCACGGCTCCGGCGGTTACGATCCCGCCGCTGTTGCCCGCGACGGCTAGCATCGCAAACATCGTTGCGCCCGTGTTGGGGAATGTGTCCGATGCCAACGCCATCACCGTCGGCCACAGCATGCCCATAAAGAACCCCAGCAATGCGATGGTCGCGCTGGCCGCGATGGTCGACGAGACATTCCCCAGGAGCAACAGGCCAAAGCAACAACCGGTCGACGCAAGGGCCAAGATCATCGCCGCCGAGAGATAATCGGCCATTCGACCGATAAACAGCCGCCCGATACCCATGCACAGGCTCACGATCAGCAGTCCCGTGGCCCCCGCCTCACGGCTCCAATTCAGGATGTTCTCCAGATACGATGGCAGCCATTGCGCGATGCTGATCTCGGTTCCGCCCGCGCAGAACATCGCTACCGCAAACGCCAAGAAACCCCAACGCAGCAGCCGTTTGAACGTCTTGCCGTGCGATTCCGAATGGGGATAGGCCACGGTCACCCGCGCCAGCCGTAGCGAGACGAAATAGCCCAGTCCGAACAAGACCGGAATCACGGACAATGCGAGGTAGGCCCATCGCCAGGATTCCGGGTTTGTCACCAGCCCGCCCGGCTCGCCGATTCGGAGCATGTAGCCCGATAGAAGGATCACGCCCACCGCGCCGAACGCATAGACCCCGTGCAGGATATTGACTTCGTGTGTTTTCCGGTCGGGGAATAGCTCGCAGACCACCGGCGAGACGATGGTTTCTTGTGTGCCGCCGCCAAGCCCCATCAGCAACGCGCCCCAGGCCAGCACCGAAGGATCCCAACCGAACGCGAAAAGCAGGAAGCCCGAAAGTTGCACCACCGAACCGAACTCGAGGAACGGTTCCGGACCGAAACGGTCGGTCAGCGGAGCGACCACGGAGAGGGATAGGATATAGCCCCAGAACGTGCAGCCGATCAGCAACCCTTGTTGCGCGTAGTCCAGATCGAACGTTTCGGCGATCGAAGTCAGACAGACAGGGGTCACGTTCACCGACGCGGCGATCCCCAGCATGCCGCCATAGCACGACCAGAGGAGCAGGCGCGTAGCCGTCTCCGGTTTTAGAAGTGGGCGATTCCCCCGCATACAGCGTTTCCTTTGGCAACTCTCCATGTCGCACCGGGAGGGCCGGTGCGCGAGGGCGAGCATCAGGCCACTTGCCTCCCGGGTCCAGAGAGGCCTTGGGAGAGCCTCCTGTGCTAGGCGAGGGCTTGGGCGACTTTCTTGACCGCTTCCACGATCTGGTCGATCTGGTGATCCTCGATGCGCTGGTTGAGTCCGATGACCACGGTCCGGCCCAGGATGTCCAAGGTTCGCGGACACATGTCGGGGCTGTACTCGACGCTACCTTTGTAGAGCGGGCTGGTCCAAGGCCATCCGTGGCGGTCGGCCGACAGCTTCTCCATCACGTATTCCCAGTAGCAGTAGACGTGGCGGTCTGGCAACATCGGGCTGAACAGAGCCCCGGCCGGGACGCCTTCGGCGCACAGCGCTTCGGCGAAACGGACCGCGGTCGGTTTGTCTTGCGTGTAGAAGGTGGCCATGATCGCGCAATCACCTTCGGGATCGGGCACATCTTGCAGCGTGATGCCGGGGGTGTCGGCGATGCCCGCCAGGATGCGTTTCTTCACCGCGCGGGTCCGGCCAAGGATGCTTTCCATACGTGAAAACTGCACCCGGCCCAGCGCGCCTTGCATTTCATCCATACGGAAGTTCGCGCCAGGGAAAGGTTTGACACGGCTCTCGTCGGGTTTCCAGTAGATCATGGCCGAGTCGTGACGCAACGCCGCCCGGTCGTACACATCGCGGTTATCGGTTATCACGATCCCGCCTTCACCGGCGGTGATCACTTTGTAGTGTTGCAGCGAGAAGCAACCGACATCGCCGATCGAGCCCAGTGCTTTGCCTTTATAGAAGCCGCCGCAGGCTTGGGCGGTGTCTTCGATCACCAGCAGGTTATGTTTCTTGGCGATGGCCATGAGTTCGTCCATGCGGCAGGGGGTGCCGCGCATGTGGACGGGCATGATCGCGCGTGTTTGCGGTGTGATTTTGCGTTCGACATCGGCCGGGTCCATGGTGAGCGATTCGTCGATCTCGGCAATGACCGGGATGCCGCCCTGGATCAAGATGGCGGCGGCCGAGGCCACGTAGGTATAGCCGGGGACGATCACTTCGTCGCCGACGCTGATGCCGATCCCGGTCAGGGCGGAGATCAGCGCGCAGGTTCCGCCCGAGACCGCCAGCGCGTGTTGGCTGCCGGTGTACGTACGGAAGTTGGCTTCCAGCCGAGCGACTTCGGATTCTTCTTCCGGTATCAGGAATCGGAAGACCTGTTTACGTTTGAGCACGGCGGTCACCGCGTCGATCTCTTCTTGGCCGATATCTTCCGGGCCGAGGGGGCCTTCGGGGATGGGGATGTCGGTGACGGGCTTGCCGCCGTCGATGGCGAGTTTTTCGGTCATGGGTCTTCTCGACTTTTCTGTTGAATCGTTCATCGGCCGTTGGGCGAAGATGTGCGGGAAGCATAGAGACAATGGTCAACTCCGGTCAACACCGGGTGAGGGGGGTCGGCTTTTCCTGTGTGCCGGAGGAGCCGGGCGGAGCGAAGCCAAGGCGTCAAGAAGAGTTTTATAGAAGTTTATTGACAGGAGTAGCCGGTCCGTGATATTGATTAAATAGTTCGGCTTTCAAAGGGGGAGAATTATGAAACAAACATTCGTACTGATTAGCCTCGGGCTGACCGTGGCTGTTGTGGTTCCGTGTGTCGCGCAGCAGGCGGTTACGCTCGGCTTGGAGAGCGAAGAGGGGCTGACTATCGACGCGCCCCAAGGGTACACCCCGGCCAGGTACTCGTTCGGTTCTCTTCCCGTAAGGAACGGGGAACCCGCGCAAGGTTTGACCGTGGCGCTGAGTGCGAGCGAAGGGCTCGTCTTCTATGGACCGCCTGTCGATACCGGCCCCGGTGAAGTGCTGGTCGAGTGCACGGTCTGGTGCACCGGCCCTGACGTTGCCCTGGCGCTGGTGGCCATGAACCTGCCGGATTACTCGATGATGGCCAACCTGCCCGCGAACGGTGAAGAGTACATGGGTGGCTGGCAGACGATGCGCCTGATCTACAACCCGAAGGACGACAGCCTGATGCTCGGGTTTCAGGTTGTCTCCACGGCCAACCCCGACACCGACGTTCCCTCGATCGTGTATATCGACGAAATCACCGTCACACCGCTCAACAGCCTCACACGAGAGGAAGCAGGAGCGTTGCTGGGGGTCCCCGTCGTCGATACCCCAACGCCAACGCCGACGCCGACACACACAGAGACAGCCGTTCCCACCGCACCGCCTTTGAGTATCGACACCCACACCTCGGGTGTCACCTCAGTGGCCTTCTCGCACGATGGGGCGGGCTTCTTGACGGCCGGTAAGGATCGAACCGCGAAACTCTGGGACGCGGCGACAGGCGAACTTCTGACGACCTTCTCAGGTCACAAGGGCGTACTCAGGGCCGCCGACATTACGCCCGACGGGCAATTTGTCGTGACCGCCAGCTCGGACACGACGGCGCGGGTGTGGAATGCAGGGACCGGTCAGTACATACGCAAGTTCACTTCGCACCGGGCGCCGGTCTTGGCCCTGGCGATCTCGCCCACCGGAGACCAGGTTCTTACCGGCGGGGGCGACGACAACGCGAGGCTATGGGACCCGGCGACCGTGCAAGAGATCCAGGTGTTCAGTGGGCATCGCGAGGATGTGACCTCGGTCGCGTTCTCTTCGGATGGCCAGCGTGTGCTTACCGGCAGTGCCGACTGGACCGCGACGCTCTGGAATCGCGAGACGGGTGAGGCTATTCGCTCTTTCGTCGGCCATTTGGGTGGCGTGACTGGTGTCGCGCTCTCCTCGGATGGATCGAGGGTGTTCACCGCCAGCGAGGATGGCTCCGCAAGAGTCTGGGACGCTTCCAGTGGTGAGACGATTGCCGTTCTCGAAGATCACGACTCTGCCGTGCGCGCCTTGGCTTTGACATCGGACAATGCCTGGCTGCTGACCGGCGGAGAAGATCAAAGCGTGAAACTCTGGCACGTGGGGGCCGGAGCGGTGCGGCACACGTCTACCGGTCACTCTGGTGCTGTGAATGGAGTCGCTTTCTCACCTGACGGTGGCAAGGGCTTGAGCGGCAGCGAAGACGGAACGGTGCAGCTCTGGGCGTTGAGCGAGTCGTATACGACCCCCACCCCCACGTCTACCCCAACATTGACCCATACGCCAACGCCGACGTATACCCCCACCCCGACACCGACCGAAACCGCTACGCCCGGCCCGGGCTTGGATGACGGTTTTGAAAGCGGCGACCTACTGAGCGCCGGGTGGTCCACAACCGAGTACCAGGGATGGTTCGTTACGACAGATGATGCCGCGAGTGGAGACTTCAGCGCCCGTACCGGTCAAATCTTCGACGGCCAGAGTTCCACGATTGAGATTCTCGTATCTGTGACGGCGGACTGGCGAGGGGCCGCACTCGTCTTTCAACGACGAGTGAGTAGCGAAGTCGAACGCGATTACCTCAACTTTTACATTGACGACGTCTTGCAGGACCGCTGGTCCGGAGAGGTTCCCTGGGAAGAAGTACGCTATGCGATCGAGCCGGGAGTACACACGCTACGCTGGACTTATGCCAAAGACGGGCAAATCAAGAGTGGGGAGGACGCTGCCTATATTGACGACGTGATTCTTCTCACAGAAACCGTTACGGCGGGTCTAGATGTTCTCGGAGGCTTTGAGGAAGGCTATTTTGCGGGAGATATATGGAACTCACCCACGAACATAGGCTGGACGGTAACTTCCGAGAATGTCCACCTGGGGCAGTTTTCCGCACGCTCGGGACGGATTACCGACGGGCAGAGCACAACCTTGGAAACCACGATCACAGTCGCACCAGGACAGGTTGGATTCATCTCTTTTCTGCTGAGCGTCAGCTGCGAGGCGGAATACGATTATTTGAGTTTCTCGATTGACGGCACAGAAAAAGGCAGATGGTCTGGCGAAGTTCCTTGGGCACCGGATTGGCATAGTGTGGCGTCAGGTACCCACACGCTGCGTTGGACGTACACGAAGGATTTCTCTAATGGACATGGGCAAGACGCGGCGTACATCGACGAAGTGTGGTTTTCTCAGGGGTCTGGGATCATCGATACAAGTGGATCCACAGCCATGGTCATACTGCCAAGCTTGCTGGAAGGCGCGAAGCCACTGGAAATAGTGTTGCTGCCAGCGGGCACGTTCACCATGGGATCGCCGACGGACGAGCAGGACCGGGAATCAGATGAAACTCAGCATGTGGTGACGATCTCGCAACCTTTCTACATCGGCGCGTATGAGGTTACCCAGGCGCAGTGGGAGGCTCTTATGGGTGGTAATCCCTCTCACAACGCCGGTAATCCAAATCATCCGGTTGAGAACGTGTCCTGGAATGATTGCCAAGACTTCATCCTGGCACTCAACGCGCTGGTGCAGGGCACGTTCCGCTTGCCAACCGAGGCCGAATGGGAATATGCGTGCCGTGCGGGGACGACTACACGCTTCTATTGGGGTGAGGACCCACAAGGCGCATATGAGTGGTACTTCAGCAACTCAGGCCAGCAGTCGCAGCCAGTGGGACAGAAACTGCCGAATCCGTGGGGGCTTTACGATATGGGTGGAAACGTCTTGGAGTGGTGTCTCGATTGGTACGGGGATTATCCGAGTGGTAGTGTCACAGACCCATCAGGCCCCGCATCAGGTACGGGCCGTGTCTTGCGTAGCAATCATATTGGCGGGTGGACGTTGGTTGGTTCAGCTGACCGCAGAGGCCATGTCCCGGACCTGAGAGACAAGGCTTGCGGCCTTCGAGTTGTGCGGGAATACCCGTGAGCCTGTAGGGCTGCCCGCCCCGACCTCGTCTCACGCGGCGCTTGCGTTACCCCAACCAGGCCGTAGCGTTACGTGGAGTTGTGTGCGACTTTGTTGACGGAAGTCGACGGTCTGTGATATTGATTGAGTAGTCTGGCTTGCACGGGGGAGTACTATGAAACAAACATTCGTACTGATTAGCCTCGGGTTGTCCGTGGCTATTGTGGTTCCGTCTGTCGCACAAGAGCCGGTCACGATCGGTCTCGACAGCGCAGACGGTCTGGCCATCGACGCGCCCGAGGGGTACACCCCGGCCAGGTACTCGTTCGGTTCTCTGCCCGTAAGGAACGGAGAACCCGCGCAAGGTTTGACCGTGGCGCTGAGTGCGGGCGAAGGGCTCGTCTTCTATGGACCGTCGGTCGCGACCGGCGACGGCGAAGTTCTGGTCGAGTGTGCGATCTGGTGCACCGGGCCGGATGTGGGTTTGGCGCTCGTGGCCATGAACCTGCCGGACTACTCGATGATGGCCAACCTGCCCGCAAGCGGAGAGAAGTACACGGGCGGCTGGCGCA
>CAYTDF010000138.1:0-4991 GCA_964436365.1 uncultured bacterium
GTTTCTCTCCCTCCCACCCGTTAAGAGAATCGAAAGGTTTGCTCAGTTTGGCGACGAAATGGACGGTGTACTCATTATAAGAAGCGCCCCCATCGCCTTGCTGCTTCGAGTATCCCTCAATCTCGGTGGAGCTTATTTTTGTCACGCGGGCGTCATGAAGGGTGAAATTGTATTCGGTCGGAAAAAGAAGATCGAAGAGAATGCGCGCATCGTCCGACTTTGGAAATGTGTATTTCTGAAAACCACAACGTGTCGTGACGGTCATCTCCGCTTTGATCCCGTAATCGTCGAGAGTCACGCCGTAATACCCCGGAGAGGCGAACTCTTGTTTGTGGCTGAACCTAGACCGGTAGCCTTTATCGGGATCGTCCTCTTCGCCGGGGACGGTCTTCAACTGACCGACAGTGGGCATCATCAACAGACCGGCGGTTTCCCAGGAATGAATGTGACTGAATCCGGTAATGTTCTCGATTGAGTACTCGTAGCCCGCTTTCCATGTATGGCGCTGATTGTCGGGGCTTAGTTTCACCATTCCAAACGGCATGGAAGCGCCGGGATAGAGCATCCACCGGGATGAGTCCGTGCCCAATAATGGGTCCACCCAATCGACGGGTGCTTTCGCGGACTCGGCCAAACCGGGAAGAATCGCTCCCAGTGCAAACAAAGACATTAGTAGCAAAACGAATTGGGACGATCGGTGAAGTTTCTCTGAACGGTTCATTCACATTCTCCTGGAGGCGTCGACATTTTCCATTTGGGTCTTCGGTTCTCCCACGGGAGCGACAGTCTTGAAGACGTCCCGCGCCTGGAGGGTCGATTTTACTTGTTCACACCCCCGCTGGCCCGGATCGTCAAATCCCCGTCACTCACCAGACCGTTCGATGAGTCGTACGGCAATCCCCGAAACTGATCCTGCCACCGCCCGTCCGGCCCGACGCCCATCAGCGCCCATTCGTTGGGACCGAGCGGCTTCATCCCGGAGGTCTTGCTTCCATCCACGGTAAGGGCGTGAAAACCGTGATTCTCTCCGGGAAAGTAGGGCTCGTTGTCTCCGTAGATATACGTTCCGTTGATGTAGTTGACGTAGGTCGCGCTGTCCTTAGCCACGGTGGGCGCGCTGAAGGGGTCGCTGGGGAGAGAGCCCATGTAGGCAACGGGTGTCGTCAGCGGCGCGAGTATCTGAGTCATGGTTCGATCCGGGCCGTTATTGTACGGGGGAATTCCGAGTTCCTTCATTCGTTCGATGCCCCGCGGAGTACCGTCGTCCCAGAAGTCGACAAGCAGGAAATTATTGTCCAAGCGAAACGACTCGATCCCCGTGCCCAGATTCTTCATATCGGCCATCCCCCGGGCCAGCTTGGCGCGCGTCTGCGCGTTCAAAAAGTTCGGGACGGCAATCGCCGCCAAGATACCGATGATCGCCACGACGATCAGCAGTTCGATCAGAGTGAATCCCGGACACCGACGCATCGCATACAGCCTCCCATTGTGCCACGTTTCTCTTTTTCAGGATTTCACAGATCGCCTCGCAAGTCTACCTGCCTGGCTGAGTCACGCGGCGAGACCTTCATTCCACAGCGCTTTTGCCTCATCATGCGGCATGTCTCCACGGATAATAATCATAGGTTGGGATGGAGCCACATTTGGCTTGGCCGACAGTTGGCTTAAAGAGGGTCTTCTTCCCAATCTTCACGCGCTGATAGAACGAGGCTCAAGCGCTGTGCTCGAGTCGACGCTCCCTCCGGTTACCTTCCCCGCGTGGTCGAGTCTGGTCACGGGTGCGGGACCCGGCGAGCACGGTGTTTTCGATTTTTCGCGCCGCGAGCCGGGGAGCTACAACGTCCGGTTTGTCAACGCCCGTGCGCGAAAGCGGCCCGCGTTCTGGAAGACGGCGCACGAGGCCGGGTACTCGTCCTGCATCGTCGCCGTCCCCGCCACCTACCCCCCCGAAGCGGTCCGAGGCTGCATGATCTCCGGGTTCGATAGCCCCGTGACCACGCACCTGAACGCATCGTGCTTCCATCCCCGTGAACTGCACGCGGAGATCGTTCAACGGTTCGGTCCATTCCCCGTGGCGGGCATTCAGGAAGTCAACATCGACTCCGGCTGGCACGAACGTGCGGCGCGCCTGTTTCGCAAGACCGTCGAGTACAAGACACGCGTGCTCGAACATCTGCTCGCACAGAACGCATACGATCTGGTGATGGCCGTCTTCGGAGAATCCGACACGGTCTGCCACCACTTCTGGCCGCTCATGGACCCGGATTCGCCCCGGCGCTGGATGGAGGAACCTCCCGACGCGTTGCGATTCGCGATTCGCGATGTCTACCGCGAGCTCGACACCGCCTTGGGACGGCTGCTCGAACAGACCGACTCCAATACAAATGTATTGGTTGTCTCCGACCATGGCTTCGGCGGCGCGAGCGACCGGATCGTGCACCTCGCCCGCTGGCTGGAGGGTGCGGGCTATGCCGAGTTGCAGACGTCCGGCGCGAGTCGATTCGAACGTTTGAAGTCCTGGGGAGTCGCGCACATCCCCGCGTGGCTTCAAGTGCAGCTCTTTCGCCGCCTGGATGGCCGCGCGGCCGGGTCCATCGAGAGCAAAAGCCGTCTCGGCAAATATGTCTGGTCCAAGACTCGCGTCTACAGCGAGGAACTTTCCTACGCGCCGAGCCTTTGGATCAATGTGAAAGGACGTGAACCGGAAGGCGTCGTCTCACCAGGAGCGGAGTATGAAACCCTTCGGGACGAGCTGATCGAACGGCTGCTCGACTGGCGCGATCCTGAGGACGGCCATGCGGTGCTGCGGGCGGTTCACCGCCGCGAGGCGATCTACGAAGGGCCGTATCGAGAACAAGCGCCCGATTTGATTCTCGAGTTCGAGGAGCCCGGCGGATACACCTACACCGCGCTACCCAGCGGCCGCGCGGCAAACGAAGCGGCGATCGAACGCCTCCCCCGGGAACGTCTCGCGGGTGGCAAGGGCGCGGGTATGGCGGGCACACACCGACGAGACGGAATTTTTGTGGCCGCCGGTCCGGCGTTCCCAAGAACCGAAGGCCGAACCACGCTGGCCATCACCGATGTCGCGGAAAAAGTTCGTGCCGCCTTGGGAGTGACCGGCGTTTGAACGGCGCGGCGCGTCAACCTCGGTAGGAATCGACTCCAAGCGCATCCAATCGTTCGAAATGAATCTCCAAACGTTTCTCGAAATCGCTCCATTCACGCGACTCCGCGGGAGACCAGACCACCTCGCTCAACGCGCAGAGACGTGGAAAGACATGCCGGTCGAACGTCTCCTGCAAAATATACTCGGTCCAAACACAACACTGCGAACCCAAGACGAGACGCACCGCATCCGGGCTCACAGCGTCCGGGATGGGTTCGAACTCGTAGACTTTCTCGACCGGCGTCACACGCATCCAGTCGGGTTTGCTCGGATCTTCGGTGTGCGGATAGTCGAAATAGACGTGCGAAAGGGGCGAACAGACGGTCTCCATTCCCATCTTGCAGGCGGAGATCGTGCCCTCAAAATCGCGCCAAGACTGAACCACAGCCGTCTGCGGCAAACCGCCGCCAAGGAGAATCTCGTCCCAACCGATCAGCCTCCGGCCGCGAGTGGTAAGGAACCGCCCGACCCGCCGAATCATGTAACTTTGGAGTTCGTTTTCGTTCTGCAGGTTCTCTTTTTGAATACGTTTCTGGCAGAGTTCGCAGTTCTCCCAGTTTCCGCGATCGGCTTCGTCGCCTCCAATATGGATGAATGGCGAGGGGAAGATGTCGAGGATTTCGGCCAGCACGTTCTCGATAAACTCGAGTGTGGACTCCTTGCCCACACACAGAACGTTCTTGAAAACTTCCCAGCGTGTTCCGACCGGCGTGGGTTTTCCGTCACAGGAGAGTTCGGGATAGCTGGCGATCGCGGTCGTCGCATGGCCGGGCATCTCGATCTCCGGCACGACGATCACATGGCGGCTCGCCGCGTAGGCAACGATCTCCCTCAGTTCATCTTGTGTGTAGAAACCGCCGCAGCGCTCGCCGTTCTCGTCACGCCACGCGCCGACCTCGGTCAGTTTCGGGTACTTCTCGATCTCGACTCGCCAACCTTGGTCGTCCACCAGATGCAGGTGCAACACATTCATCTTGTGATAGGCCAACAGATCGACGATGCGCAAAATGAAATCCTTGGTCATAAAGTGACGTGCGCAATCGAGCAGCAGCCCCCGCCAGGCGAATCGAGGCCGGTCTTCAATCCGTACGCAAGGCAAGGTTAGGGACGCATCCGGTGTAGGCTCTCGTTGTTCCACATGAGCGGGTAAGAGTTGGCGGAGTGTCTGCACCCCGTAAAAGAGACCGGCCGCCTGCGGGGCGCGAAGCGCCACGGAGTCCGGCAACACCGAGAGTTCGTATCCCTCTTCGCCCAGGTCGGCGGACACATCCGCAGTTGTGAGCGAAATCGTATTCGCGCGCCGTTCACGGTCATGGTGCATGGCCTCGACAGGGATCGAGTGACCGGTACATGCGGAGAGCAGTTCCGAAAGAAAGAGCGCAACCCCGCGCGTCGCCTCACAGCCGCTCTCAACCTCGATGCGGGTAGATGAGTCGAACGAAAAAGAACCTCCAAGATTCTCCTCCTGCAAAGGTTTCGGGATGATGGCGGTCTCCGCCGGGTTGGTCTCTGTTCGATCGGGCATAGCGATGCTTCACTCCCATCTCAATCTTGTGCGGCTATGCTAGAAACCGTATCAGCGGGCCATCACTCACGTCCAGAGCGTCTCTCGACCGAACGTAGACTTGCTTGGGTGAACCGGAACCCGTAAACAGGCAACCTGTGACCCAACGGTTCGACGCCACGTTCAATCATGGAATCGATAGGTTCTTCCGGACGTCGAGACCGACTGAAGAACGCTCAATGAGCAGCCTCCGCAGGCACTGTGCGCGCGCTATGGTCACTTCTGGCGGATAGAACTTTCGAGAAACACTCAAACGGA
>CAYTDF010000138.1:5001-5752 GCA_964436365.1 uncultured bacterium
CCGTGAGCGAGATGAGTCGACTAAAGATACTGAGTCTCTTTTCCGGATTGCTCCCCTCGATTCGGGGCTCCAATGTTCTCGCACGCCAGTGCTGCCGGGCGCTCGCGGACCGTGGTCACGACATGCACCTCTGCTGCTTTGTACGTGCCGACACCCCGGAGAAGGAACGTCAAGAATCTTTCACGGTGCATGCGGTAACACCGTTCCATCTCTCTCCGAGACATCGCTCGCGGCCTCATCTGGGACGTTTCGTTAGCGACTTCAAGTTGGCGGTCCAGGCGATGCGTATTGCCCGACAGATCGCACCCGACATCATTCTCGCACATCATTATGAGGGTTTTGCGGCCGCGCTTCCGACCGCACGCATCCTGCGGATCCCAATTATCCTCCATGCCCATTGCCTCTTCGAGGAGGAACTGCCGACCTACGCCAAACTCGACCCCGTCCAAAATGCACTCAAAGTGGTTGGCAGTCTGATGGACCGGGAGCTGCCGGTGCGCGCCGATGCCGTGGTGGCGGTCTGCGAGCGGCTCGCGAAGGCGCTGAATCCATGGGAAGCCCATACCGTTCCCATCACGGTCATTCCCCCCGGAATCGCTCCCGATGAGATCGATCCCCCAGACACATACCCCCGTTCAAACACGCCGCTAATCGTCTACACGGGCAACACCGATGGCTATCAAGATATTCCCATTCTGCTTGAAGCCTTCGCCATCTGTCGCCGCTCGGCTCCCGAGGCGCGCCTAAGGCT
>CAYTDF010000138.1:5782-9914 GCA_964436365.1 uncultured bacterium
CCTCCATGCACTGTTCGAACGGCTGGGAATCGAACCGGCAATGGAGACAATCGTGACCCAAGACCACACGACGGTTCGGTCACATCTACGGCAAGCGTGGCTCGCCGTCAGTCCCCGCAGTTCGGGAACGGGGTTTCCGATCAAGATTCTGGATGCGATGGCGGCCGCTCGGCCTGTGGTCGCCTCCGCCGGTTCCGCCAAACCGATTCTGGACGGCATCACGGGGCTGGTCGTCCCCAATCACGATCCCCGAGCCATGGCCGAAGCCATCCTGGAGTTGATCGCTCGCCCCGCGCGCGGCGAAGCGATGGGCCGCCGGGCCCACGATCTCGCGGTCACGTCCTACGCCTGGCCTCAACTGGCCTCACGAATCGAGTCGTTCGCGGTGGCCGTTCTCGACGGTTCGGCGGCGGTCAAAGCCTAAGAACCCCAACGATAGATATCGCCGAAACTGTGCAGACCATTGCTCGTCTCGTAGGGAAAATACTCGTTGGTTGCGGGATCGTAGTCGAACATGCGGTTGGGGCCGATGCTCCTTACAGCCCAACGGTTCCCTTGGCTGTAGTAGGGTTCGCCAAAGTTGGTGCTTCCGCGAGCCTTTCCCGTGGTAACGATGATTCGCAAGTTGTAGTAGGCCATCTTGGTATAGCGCAGGCCAGACTCCAGACCCAGATTCGACAACGTGTGCTCGAACGAGTCGGACGGATAACTCCCCATATAGGCAACGGGCGTCGTCAGTTCGGGCACACCCCGGGTGGCCGCGATGGGAAAGGTACTGAAATCGGGGAAAGCGTTTTGGTCGATGTTGTAGGACGCGAGAGCGGTTCCAATGGCCCGTTGGTCCGCTTGCGCACGCGAGACACGGGCGCGCATCTGCGCGTTCAGGAAATTCGGGACCGCGATCGCCGCCAGAATCCCGATAATAGCCACAACAATAAGTAGTTCAATCAAAGTAAAAGCGGAACGAAATCGCATAGTTCTGCACCTCGGGCGAAGTATACACCAGGCCGTGGGGTGCGGTAAAGCAAACCGATCAACGACTCGCGGCGGAGCGCGTGAACAGGAAACGGGAGAGACTTCCAAACGCTTTCAAAATGCGAGGCGCTTCGCGCGGCGAGCGAAGAATCGTCCGGGCCTGCTGCCAGAAGTAGGCCGGGCGCAGATAATAAGAGCGCCGCGCCTCGTCGCAAAACTCCATCATCGCCTCCGCCGTGAGGGTCTCGGTGTCGACGACGCAACGATGTTGTCCCGTATCGTTCAACCACTCGCGGTAGCTCTGCGCGCGCAGATATCCGTGTTCCTTCGCCCAATCGAAGGCGGCAGTGCCGGGATAGACCATGATCGGAAAGAACTGCGCCGTGTCGCAAGCCAGCGCTTTGGCGTAATCCAAAGTGTCGAGCATCGACTCGGCGGTTTCCCCCGGATTCCCCACCATAAAACAACCATGGACCATCACCCCCGCGCGCCGCGCGTCTTCGCGGAACCGCCAGGCGCGTTCCAAGGCCATGGCCTTCTCCATCGACTTCAGGAGTTCGTTGCGGCCGCTCTCAAAACCGACACAGAGCAGACGGCACCCCGCGCGCCGCATCAATACAAGGTCCTCCCGGCGAACGTCGGAACGCGCATTCGCGGTCCACTGCAATCGATTGCCGTCCTGGATGAGCGCTTCGCAGAGCGCTCGGAGGCGGGGTTTATCGACCGTGAACGTGTCGTCCTCGATGAAGATCTCCCGAACGGCCGGGAGTTCCGTACGAATCCAGCGAAACTCCTCGAGGACACTCTCGACGGAGCGGCTACGGTAGGTATGACCGTGCATCACTTGCGGATAGAGACAATAGATACAACGAAACGGGCACCCTCGGCCGGTCACGATCGTAACCACGGGATGCCGTGTAATGGAATAGCGATAATTACGAATATCGAGATGGCGTGCGTACACCTGGCTCACGAACGGGAGCGATTCCAAATCGTCAATCGGCGCACGCTCGCCGGTCTTGAGCACCGTACCGTTCTTCCGGTATGCCACACCGGGAATCGTGGCGGGGTCGCCGTTCTCCACGCGACATTGCGCAAACTCGAGCACTGTCCAGTCGTATTCACCCAGCAACGCAAAACGCATTTCGGGATGTCGCTCGAAGGACTCCCGCCAGGTGGCGGTGATGTGGGTTCCCACCGCGGCCACCCAGATATCGGGGAAGGAGCTCTGCAGCTGCTCCACAAAACCCAAGTCGGATTCCGCACTCGGCGTGCTCGTATCGCAGATGACGACGTCCGGCGTCCATTGCCGTATCAAGTCGAGAACATCGGCCTCACTCGTACCGTCCGCAGGGCAGTCGATCAGTCGACAGTCGTATCCGGCCGCCTCGAGAACGCCCGTCGCGGAAGCCAACCAGATGGGGTAATAGAGTGTCCCACTTCGGATCACACCCGGGCTGCGTTGCGAACGCGAATACCGGGGCAAGAACGGTGGATTGACCAACAGGGCTCTCGGGCGCTCTCCTCCAGGGGGAGGAGCCCCAGGCTCGGAGTGGATCGCCGACTGCGGAGTTTCGCTCAAGACTGTCATTTCACGAGTCTAACCAACACTCACGCCGCTCCGAAGTCTCTGGAGCCGTCTTGGGTGTTTTCACCCGTCCTATACCCGCGAGCGGAACGCGAGAAGTCATCTCAACGGTAGTAGGGCATTTTCCATGGCTTCCGGTATTTGACGCGCAACAGTTTGTCGGCCTTGCGGTCTCCACGGATGCGCTCTTTCTCAGGATCCCAGGCGATCTGCCGCCCCGCGCGAAATGAGACATTTCCGAGATGCGCAACGGTGGAGACGAAGTGCCCCACGTCTAGATTTTCGACCGGCTGATTCCGAGAAATTACACAGTCCAAGAAGTTCCGTACGTGAGCGGGCCGAGCGTCGGGTCCCGCCTTTCCGGTTTGGACCGCCACGTCTTTGTTCTTTTCGGGAATAATCTCCCAACCGCTCGCATCGAGAATCAGTGTGGCGTCACTGCCGCTGAAAGAGAGCCCATGCGGACGGCCTCCGAGCCCCACGCCGCCGAGAACTTGATACTCCCAGACAAGTGTGTAACTGGGAAAATCATAAACCGCGATCTGGGTGTCGGGTGTCTCGGTGCTGTCGGTGAGGACGTGTTTCCCGCCCGAACAGCCGATGGTCGTCGGATGCTCGGGACCCATGGCCCACATCGCTATGTTGAGCAGGTGAACGCCCCAATCGGTCATCAAACCGCCCGCGTAATCCCAGTACCAACGGAAGTTGAAATGAAAACGGTTCTTGTTGAACGGCCGCTTTGGGGTCGGTCCGAGCCACATATCGTAATCGACGCCTTCGGGCGGCGCTGTGTCGGGCGGGTTGCCGATCCCACCGACCCAGTCGAGGTAAGCCCAGGCGCGGACCAGGCGGATCTTCCCCAGTTTCCCCGACTGCACGATGTTCACCGCTTCCCGATAGTGATCTCCGCTACGCCACTGCGTGCCCATCTGGACCACCCGGTTGTTGTCGCGGGCGGCATCCAGCATGGCCCGGCCCTCGGCAACACTGGTTGCAAGAGGTTTTTCGACATAGACATCCTTTCCGGCCTGACAGGCATAAACCGTGGGAAGAGCGTGCCAATGGTCGGGTGTCGCCACCAGCACCACATCCACGTCCTTACGGTCGATCACCCCCCGGAAATCCTTCACCGTATCCGGTTCGTAACTCCGTGCCTCTTTCACCAATTCGACGCCCTTCGCCAGTTGAGCGTCGTCGACATCACAGATAACTGGACAATCGACTTCGGGGCTCTTGAAGAACGTGGCCAGATCGCCTCGGCCCATTCCGCCGGTTCCCACAAGCCCGACGCGGATTTTATCGTTCGCGCCCACCGCGCCGTGAGCCGCGCGCGCGTTGGCCAGAGCCATGCTCCCCAGGGATGTCGCGGCGGTTGCCAATGCCGAATGGCCGAGAAACTGTCGTCGAGTGGTCGATTTCATCGTTAATCTCCAGTTACATTCGAGATAAAAAAGCGGATTTGCCCTCACCCAAGCTACTTCGGCCCCAGCCGCACGTCAACCACAAGGAATCGGAGGAGCCCCACCACTCGTTGACGTTGCGGATGGCAGGGCATACCCTCGTTTAGTG
>CAYTDF010000139.1:0-9900 GCA_964436365.1 uncultured bacterium
CCTCTCACTGCGGTGGGTTCGCGAGGCGTCTCACGCGCCGATGCCCGCCTGGGAAGGCCGTGACACACGCATGCCATTCGATCACGCCTATCACACGGCCATCGCCAATGGAACGCTCTTCTATGGAAGCTCGGCCGACGGCTGTGTGCACGCCCTGAATGCGGAGACCGGCAAGGAACGGTGGTCGTTCCTGACCGACGCACCGGTCCGCTTTGCCCCGGCGGTGTGGGAAGAGAAAGTTTTCGCGGTGAGTGACGATGGGTATCTGTATTGCCTTTCGGCGAAGGACGGCGATCTGCTGTGGAAAAAGCGCGGGGGGCCGGATGCGCGAATGTTCTTGGGCAACGACCGCATGATCTCGCGCTGGCCCGCGCGTGGCGGTGTAGCCATCCGGGACGGGCTGGTCTATTTCAGCGCGGGGATTTGGCCGAGCGAGGGGATCTACCTTTATGCCCTGGACGCCGAAACGGGCGAAGAACGTTGGTGCAACGACGGCGCGGGGGGGATCGAAATGAACCAACCCCACGGCGGTGCACGCGCCGTGAGCGGTCTCTCGTCCCAGGGCTATTTGGCCGCGTCGGAGAACCGCCTCTATATTCCAACCGGCCGCGCGGTCCCCGCAGCGCTGAATCGAGCTGACGGAACATTCGAGTATTTCCATCTGCAAGCCTATTCGCCGCTCGGCGGGACAGCGATCGTTGCCGCAGGCGACTATTTCTTCAACAGCGGCTGGGCGTTTGAAGCGCAGAAGGGCACGCGCATCAGCAATATGCGCGGGCGACAGTTCGCCACGTTCCCCGGCGGCGTGCTGATTGCAACGGCTCAGAAAGTCGGCGCACATCCATGGCGAATCGGTGCGTACGCGTGGGCCGATGCGGAAAAGAAGGACAAAAAAGGGAATACCGTCAAATACCAGGAACTCAAGGAACAATGGGCGGTGGAGAGTCCCCAAGCCGAGAAATCAATGATCGTCGCAGGCAGAACGATCGTCACCGGAGGCGGCACGACCGTCAGCGCCGTGGATATGAATACAAAGGAAGTTGTTTGGAAGGCCGAGGTGGATGGCACACCCTTGGGTCTGGCCGTAGCCGACGGCCGTCTGTATGTCAGCACGGAGACGGGTTCGATCTACTGCTTTGCCAACGAGGCCACCTCGGTCCCCAAGGTGTGGCGAACGGATATCTCCGCCTCACCCTACGGCAAGAACAGTGCGAACGCGAAAGCGGCGGAGGCGATCCTCGCGAAAAGCGGCGTGCGCGAGGGGTACTGTCTGGATTTGGGATGCGGTGACGGCGCGCTGGCCTACGAGTTGGCGAAACGTACGAATCTCAAGATTTACGCAATCGACGCCGACCCGGCGAAGGTCCGGCAAGCACGCAAGAAGCTGCGGGCCGCCGGTCTTTACGGCGTCTCGGTTACCGTCCACCAGGCGGACCCGAGCGCCACAGACTACCCGGATTACTTCGCCGACCTCGTCGTTTCGGGCCGTTCGGTCAAACTTGGCCCGAACGCGGCGCTTGCGGCGGAGATGGACCGAATGCAACGCCCATACGGTGGGGTGGTCTGCGTCGGCCAACCGGACGCTCTGCAGTTCGATACACGCGGGGCGCTGGAAGGCGCGGCAGAGTGGACGCATCAATACGCAGATACGGCGAATACGGCCAACTCAGGCGATTCACGGATCCGCGGCCCGCTACGCATGCTTTGGTACCGCGATACGGATATCGATATGCCCCAGCGCCACGGCCGTGGCCCGGCGCCGTTGTTCCACAACGGACGTATGTTTGTGGAGGGGATCAATACCCTGCGCGCGGTCGACGCCTATAACGGCCGCACGCTTTGGGAATACCATCTCCAAGGTGTCCTGACCGCCTACGACCAGGACCATTTGATGGGCACGGCCGGAACCGGAAGTAACATCTGTATCGATGAATCCAGTGTTTACGTGCACGTCAAGAGCCGGTGTCTGCGGCTCGATGCCGCCACCGGGAAGAAGATCGGTGAATACCCGACCCCCAAACAACCCGACGGCGAACCGGGCACATGGGGTTACATCGCTTGCGTGGACGGCACGCTGTACGGCTCGCTCGCGGACACGCGACACATCGTGCGGTGGCGCTACCTGAAAGGCGATATGCAGACCCAATACAGCGAGTCGATGCAGTTGTTCGCGCTCGATGTGGAGACGGGCAAACTGAAATGGACCTACACGCCCACACAATCGATCCGGCATAACACCGTCGCGCTCGCGGAGGGCCGTCTATTCCTGATCGACCGGTCGATCGCCGACATCGACAAGATCGACTACGAAAAAAAGAAACGACGGGGCGCGGACGGCAAGGAAATCGAAGTCATCGCCGAGCACGCACCTGGGAAGTTACTGGCCCTCGACGCGAAGAGCGGCGCGCCTCTTTGGGAGAGCGACGACGATATCTACGGCACAATGCTGGCGGCCAGCGTAGAGTACGATATTCTGTTGATGACCTACCAGCCGACGCGATTCCGTTTGAAATCCGAGATCGGAGGCCGCATGACAGCGTTCCGCGCGTCCACGGGCGACCGGCTGTGGGACAACAATCGCGCAGACGACCCCCGGCACGAATACGCATCGCGGCCGATCATCAACGGGGAGACCATCTACGCCCAACCCGGCGCGTGGAATCTGGCAACTGGCCGGAAACTCGAGTTCGCGTTCTCACGCTCGTACGGCTGCGGCACACTGGCATCGGCCGAGAATCTGCTGATCTTCCGTTCGGCGACACTGGGATACCGTGACATCGAGAAGGACGAGGAAGCCCAGAACTACGGTGGCATCCGCTCGGGCTGCTGGATCAACGCCATCCCGGCCGGTGGACTGGTTCTGCTGCCGGACGCAGCCAGTGGATGCGTCTGTAGCTACCTGATTAAGGCAACTATCGCGCTGCAAGAAGATCGTGGGTAACAAAGGAATTTCCGTGATGCGTAACGCGTTTACTTTGATAGAACTTCTCATCGTTGTGGCGATTATCGGCATTCTAGCGGCGATCGCGGTCCCTAATTTTTTGAACGCCCAGGAGCGGGCCAAGGTTTCGCGCGCGGAAGCGGATATCCGCAGCATAGGCACCGCGCTGGAGATGTACCGTCTGGACAACACCGGCTATCCACGCTTCATTTCCCACGTGATGAATCCAACCGGTGTTTTCAGGCTGCTGACCACGCCGATCGCCTATATGAGTTCGGTCCCGTACGAAGTCTTCGCGAATCCAGAGGCCAGCATCGCGTATAGCGGAAAACCCGTGGTGGCCTACATGTACACACCACGGGCCACATACGGGGAACCGGGGTGGAAATCGCTGCACGATACCGAGGGGAAATATCAGTATGTGGTCCGCAGTATGGGACCGGACCGTGGCGCGAACATCGTCGAACCGCCCGCTTCGCCTCTGCTGATCTTGCCGTACGCGATGTCGAACGGGCTGGCCAGCCGGGGAGATATTTGCCGCTACGGACCGTGAGACACTGCGGCATTGAGCTAGCGCTGTGGCGCTACTCCTCGCGTAGGGCACCGTCCTCCAAACGCATCGTCTTCTGCGCGTACCCGGCGGCGTCTCTGTCGTGGGTGACAAGAAGCACCGCGCCCCCCTTGGCCGTAAACTCCGAGAAATAACCGAGCACGATTTCCGAGTTCTCTTCGTCGAGGTTGCCGGTGGGTTCGTCGGCAAGCAGCAGCTGGGGATCGTTCATCAACGCCCGAGCCAATGCGGTACGTTGCCGTTCGCCGGTGCTGAGCGCGCCGGATACATGCCCCATGCGCTCGGACAACCGAAAATGGGCGATCAACTCCTTGGCCCTTTCGAGACTGCCGTTCGCCGGTCTCGCCGCCAGCGTGGCCGCGAGGACGTTGTCCAGCACGCTGAGATAGGGGACGAGATGGAACCGCTGGAAGATGAAACCTACATTCTCGGCGCGCAATCGGGCCCGGTTGTCGGCAGAGAGCCGGTAGGGATTCTGGCCATCGACGAGTACCTCGCCACTGTCCGGCGCTAACAACCCGCCCGCCGCAAGCAACAGAGTGGTCTTTCCACACCCGCTGGCCCCGCTCACGGCGACGAAATCACCCCCGCGAACCTGAAGGGATACGCCATCGAGCGGCACGATCTCGCCATGCGGCCCCGTGAAGCGCGTGTGTAGGTCTTTGATTTCCAGCACTGCGAGTTCTCCCAAGAGTTATCTGCGGTGTCGGTCACCGCGGGTGCCACTACTCCTCACGGAGAACGACCGCGGGATCTTGTCTCGCCGCCGCCGTCGCCGGAGCCCATGTGGCCGAGGCCGATAGGAGAGGTGTCAGTAGCAGAATCAACGCCAAGAAGGCCGGATCGAACAGACCCGCCGCGCCACTGGATACCGCCCCACCAAGGGCTGTCTCATCCATCACCGCACCATCCATCGAGGTGATGCCCAACATGAGGCCGACTCCGTACCCCAGAATCGCTCCGAGCAGACCGAGAAAGATCGCCCGCGCCAAAAAGACGAAGAGAATTTTCCGGGAAAGAAAACCGAGAGCGCGGAGGATTCCAATCTCCGCGTTGCGTTCGCGCGCATTGCTGAACGCCAAGAACGCGACCCAGGCCATACATCCAATCAGCACCAGCGGGACAAACCATGCGGCAAAAGCCTCGCGCTCCTGCCGTAAGGTGGCGCGGCTATCCCGCTCGGCCTGCAAGGCGACCAGTGCGGTTGCCTGGGCCTGGTCGCGCGCCTCCGCGCGAGCGATGGCCTTTCCGCCAAACTCGATGGCTTTGGTGTCGGGGAGAATCCGCGTGAGTTCCTCGCGAATCGAACCGATATCCACGCCCACACAATGACATTTGAGGGCCATGATCGAGTTGATCTCGCCGGGCTTGCCCAGTAACGCCTGGGCTTGGGCCAGATCGACCCAGACCGTTATGTCATCCTTGGTGCCACGTTCCTGATGACACTGGTCGATGGTGAAAGTCTCCCCCAGAATCTGTAACGGGTCGCCGGGTTTCAGCCCCAAACCGTTCCATAGTTCGTACCCCACCACGACCTTTCCGGCCGGAACGGCCTCCTGGATGGGGGTGCCACCATGCGATTCGGGGACCTCACCGCGCGTGCCGACGAGGACGACGGTCCGCCCACCTTGCTCCGTCCATTTTATCTTCTGTTCCAGACTGGGCAGCAGGTGCCGGACCGAGAGGATTCCGGATTCGGCCAGTGTCTTTACATAGGTTTCGGGCATAAACTTGGAAGCGTACCCGTCGGCGTAAAAATCACCGAGTTCCTGTCCTGTCGGTAAAATAAGTACGTTAAACCCCATGCGTACGGTGATCTTGCGGACTTCGTCCTCCAAGAGGCGCATGGTCTCCTTCATCTCGGCCTCTTTGTGGCTGAGGATGGTCTGGGTGCGAAGGTCGTGCGCATCCAAGGCCATGAACTGGGCGACCAAGACCCCGACCGCTACGGCCACGGATAGAACCCCCAAACCGAAGTTGAGCGGCCGGTGACAGATCTCTCGTATAACAAGACGCCAAAGAGTCATTGGATTCGGTCGATTCAGTCCTTTCTCGATCTGAACGTGGCGAGAAGCGCCAGGATGACAATCACGCCAAGCGCGATGAGAACGTTGCGGCGCAAAGCCCCGATCCCCCGCGTTGCGCCTCGATCACCCACTCCCGGCTCTCGGTCTGTACCGGCATCAAGACTCAGGGGGAGCTCTCCCGAAACGGATTCGATCTCCGCGATACCCTTCTCCGCCTCACCTTCGGAGATCACCGGCAGACTCATCAGCGGAGGCAGTTCGAGAGCGTCCGCGAGCCGACTCTCCAGTCCAGCTTCCCAATCGACGGTCATGAGAAGATCGGTGCCGGGATTCAGTTCCTTCACCTGACAGGAACAGGCTCCGGCAACGAACTCGCAGGCTTCACGGATGTTCCCCGGGGTGATGCCCGCGCCCACCAGCGCATACAACGCCCGGCCGCGCCCGAACACCGGGAAAATCATCGGCTCGGAAGCGTACTCGGTGGCCAAATCCGGCTCGCTGTGGAGGAGCATGCTGCGGAAAACCTCTTCATCCGCGACCCCGTGCGGGAGCCGAATCATGGAGAAAGCCAACCGGAGCCCCATGGCGCGCTGCTGCTCGATCGGCATGACGTTGCCGTAAAGGTCGGTCTGTTCGGGCAACTCCAGTTCGTCGGTGAGTGTGACGAGTTCGGCCTCGATACGCTCGGCGGCGGCGTTGTCCTTGCGCGCGTTTCCACTTTCGAGAAACACCCAGACGGCGCTTTCGCCCTGGAGGATGCGCCGCGCGACCTCTTGGCGTAACGGTGAATCGACGACGCGCTGGGCGGCCTGCATGGTGAGCGGACCGTTCCAGGCCACGCCGCCATCGGTTGTCGCGCGGGGGTAGTGGAGCGCCAGCCAGGGCAGTTCATCCGTCCGCTGGGCCTGCCACTGAACCTGGGTAGGTGAGTCGAGCTCGCCATCCAGGTTCACCATACGGAGCGTGTAGTTGGCGGTCGGACTCTCCTCCACGGAGGAGCGCTTGAGCCAGTCGACAACGGCCTGGGCGTCACCTGGCAGCTCACCACGGTGAAAGACGATCAATTCATACGGATCGGGAGGCCAGCGCTCCAAGGCATAGCGGAAGACCGGCACGCTGCAGGCCTCACCCGGCGGCACGAAAGTAGCGAGAGTCCCCAGGAGTGTGAGAGTCGCGAGAACGCGAGGTATGGATGTGAACTTGGCTGTCATTGGTTAGCCCCCCATGTACGCCATGCGGCTTGCAGCAAGGCTACCAAAGTTCCCCGACCCTCGAAACCGACCCGGGGCGGAAGAGAGGATCGAGAAATGTTCTATGACTCGCTCGAACGCCCCATCTCTTTTTCGAGACCGCCCTGGATGTATCGATTGAGACAGGCGTTGATGCTCTCGCCACGGATCGCGGACGCCGTCGTGACCGCCCGATGCCGTTCGGGAGTCATGCGAAGCCGCAGTTCACCCGAGCAGGGTCTCTCGGGCTCGTGCCCCAATTCTTGGCACCATTCCAGATAGTCGTCTACAGAGTCTTGGAAAGCCTGCCGAGTCTCGGCAACCGTCTCGCCCTGGAAAGTCACAACGTCGCGGAGCCCAACGACTCGGCCATGGAGAACACCTGCCTCGCCGTCGAATTCGACCACCCCGGAATACCCTTTGTAGGTTAATGTGTTGCGTGCCATTTTTCCTCTACGAGTGTGTAAGGATACCTATATTCGGTCGTTCAAAGTTCGCCCTGGGATCCTTACCCCCGTGCCCCTCGATACAAAACCAAGCCTGACGGCTTGATTTCACTCGGGGATCACGGGACTTGGAGTAACTGAATCGGTGTTGAAACGCAGAGCGCCGATACCCTGACGGCCCCCAGCAAACGAGCCGCTTCGCCCATGCAATTATGGTACCATAAAGCGGTACCTTTTCAAGCGGCGCCACGCTTCGCTCCACGTAGGATTTCATTCCCGCGATGCGGTGCTGGAGCGCAACCCACGGAATTGACAGCGGTAACCATCGGTGCCAGGCTTGGCCAGTCTTCCGGGACGATAATCGATCCATAGGAGTTCAACACGATGATTGACCGCAGTCAGAGATTGGGGTTCTTGAATGCGCGCTCGATTTGGGCGGGCGTTCTGGCTGCCGGTCTGAGCCTCGCGCTGGGTGGGGGATGCGGAGACGGGTCGAGCGGCTCGGACAGCGCAGAACCGCGCATTCGCATCGGTTTCCTCGTCAAACAACCCGAGGAGCCCTGGTTTCAGAACGAATGGAACTTCGCGCGCCAGTGCGCCGAGCAGTACGGTTTCGAAGCGATCACACTGGGAACGTCGGATGGCGAGAAAGTCCTCAACGCGATCGACAGCCTGCATGTCAAACAAGCGCAAGGATTCGTGATCTGTACGCCCGATGTCCGCCTCGGCCCGGCCATCATGGCTAAGGCGAACGCGTGCGGTATGAAGGTCTTCGCGGTTGACGATCAGTTTGTGGGTTCGGACGGTTCGTTCATGAATATCCCCTACATGGGGATATCCGCGCGCGCCATTGGGAAGATGGTCGGCCAGGCTCTTTTCGATGAGATGCAGAAGCGCGGCTGGCCGCTAGAAGGCACAGCGGTGTGCGCCCCCACATTCGAAGAGTTGGATACGGTGAAACAACGTACTGACGGTGCGGCGGATGCGCTGGTGGCGGCAGGATTCCCCGTGGACCGGATCTACCGTACGGCGGAACGGGCCAACGACGTGCCCGGAGCGTTCGACGCCGCAAACATCGTGCTTACGCAACATCCCGATGTCAAACGCTGGCTGGTCTTCTCGGTCAACGACGAGGGTGTGCTGGGTGCGGTGCGCGCCATGGAGGGACGCGGCTACGGCAAAGAGACGATCATTGGGATCGGGATCGGCGCAAACACGGCGAGGGCCGAGTTTGAAAAAGAGAAAGACAGCGGATTCTTCGGCACAGTTTTGATCAGTCCCCGGCGGCACGGTTTCGAAACGACAGAATACCTCTACAAATGGATCAAAGACGGCGTTGAGCCCCCCATGGACACCCGCACGAGTGGCATCCTGATCACCCGCGAAACCTACGAACAGGTGATGCGGGAGCAGGGGCTCTGGGAAAAGTAAATGTTCCCCCAATAGCTGTATCCGGTCAAAACACCCTGTACGCCCGGCCATCGGGGGCACTGCGTGCACCCTACCGGAAGAGGACCTAGGCATCGCCGACCGGATTGCGGTGATACGCCAAGGCCGGATTGTGTGAGTCCAGCCGTGACATAAATCAAGGAATGAATATGCGCATCTCCAGCAAATCGATTAAGAACGTCGTGGCCAACTCGGGAATGCTGATCATCTTCGTGCTGCTGTACATCACGCTGTCACTGTCGATCGAAGCCTTCTTTACCTGGCGGAACAGCATCGCCCTGGCGCTCTCGGTCGCAAGCGTGGGCATGGTGGCCTGCACAATGCTGTTCTGTCTGGCCTCCGGCGATTTCGATCTTTCCGTCGAATCCATCGTGGCCTGCTCGGGCGTGCTGGCGGCGGTGGTCACCAACGACACGGGGAGCGTCGTGGCGGGCGTGCTGGCCGGTATCGCGATGGGTGGAATCGTGGGACTCGTGAACGGTTGCACGATCGCCAAACTGAAGATCAACGCGTTGATTACGACGTTGGCCACGATGCAGATCGTGCGCGGGCTGGCCTTGCTCGTCAGTGGAGGCCGTGCGGTCAGCATTCGGGAGACGGGATTCGACGCTCTGGGAAGGAGTCTCTTTCTGGGGGTTCCGACACCGATCTGGATCACGGTCGTCTGTTTTACACTCTTTGGCATCCTCCTGCATAAGACCCCGTACGGCCGAAACGCTCTGGCCATCGGTGGCAATGAAGAAGCCACGCGCCTGGCCGGGGTCGCGGTGGCGCGCACCAAGATCACGATTTTCACGGTCCAGGGCATGATGGCCGGATTCGCAGGGGTGGTGCTGGCCTCGCGACTCGGTAGCGGACAACCCAACACCTCGGCGGGTTTTTCGCTGGACGTTATTTCGGCGTGTGTGCTCGGCGGAGTTTCGTTGACGGGCGGTGTGGGAACCATCACGGGGTGCCTGGTGGGTGTTCTGATCATGGGGATGGTTCAGAATGCGATGAACCTGCAGGGGGTCGAAACGTTTTACCAATACGTGGTGCGCGGCTTGATTCTCCTAGCCGCCGTGCTGTTCGACCGAATGCGGCAAGGTCTTTCTGGGCGAGCGTGAGGCAGAACTACGTATGAAACACAGAGATCGAATCCTGGCCGCCCTGCATCGCGAAACGCCGGACCGCTGCCCGATGCAGATCAGTTTCACACCGGAGTTCGCGACCCGGCTTCGCGAAGAGATGGCCCCGG
>CAYTDF010000140.1:0-8553 GCA_964436365.1 uncultured bacterium
GGACCGACCGGTTGGCTCAGCTCCCTGGCCGTTTCCAAGGATCTCGTGCATTGGGAGAAGAAAGGTCCCTTGCTGGAACTCGGACCACCGGGAAGCGAGGACTCGAAGAGTGCGAGTTACGGAGTGACGTATCAATCGGGCGATGCGTGGCACCTATTCTATCTGGGAACGCCGAACACCTCGCCAGCGCCTTACTCGGTTCCCGCGTTTCCATATCTGACCATGAAAGCTAAGGGGGATTTGCCAGAGGGACCATGGAAGAAACAGGGAGACGTTACCCCGTTTCGACCCACGCCGGATACCTATTACTCGGCGACGGCCAGCCCGGGGCATGTTGTCGAGTATCAGGGGGAGTATCTGCAGTTCTTTAGCGCTTCGACGCACGGCGAGGGCACGCTACGTACACTGGGGATTGCGAGGACGAAGGATCTGGACGGTGCATGGAGCGTGGACCCCACGCCCATCGTTCCTCTCGAAGAACAGATCGAAAACTCTTCGCTGTATTACGAAGAGACGAATGAGACCTGGTTTCTCTTTACAAACCATATCGGTATAAAGCAATACGAATATACTGACGCGATCTGGGTCTACTGGAGTAAAGACCTGAATCGATGGGACCCGAAAAACAAAGCCGTGGTGCTGGATGGCCGAAACTGCACTTGGTCGAAGGAGATCGTGGGTTTGCCATCGGTGCTGCCGATCGGGAATCGGCTGGCGATCCTCTACGACGGCCTCGAGGGCGATTCGCTTCCGACGGCGGGCGTCGAGAGCCACATGAAGAGAGACGTCGGTTTGGCTTGGCTGAATCTGCCGCTGGAACCGCCTCTGGACCGTTCCCGTAGCGCGCAAGCCGAATGGACTGGGGACGTGTATAGCGACGTTCGTGTTATTCTGTTTCCCGTCTATGGCGGCGACCGAGAGTGGGCGAAGGAAGAGATCAATTTCTATGTCCCAGTTCAGAAAGAGTGGCCATTGCAGAAGAAACTGGAGAGAGTGTGTGACGATTTACGCCGGTTCAAGTTCGGCTACCTACCGCTCAGTGTCGATGGAATCGAAACCCGCGATGGCAAGAAGATCGCACGCATCCATCTTCGGGAAACCGCGCCGTCCGAAAAGGGTATTTATTGGAATCCATGGTGCATCAACCATTTCGGGGGATCGACGGGCGGGCATTTTACGACGGTTACGCTGAGAAAGAGCCTGCTCCAGCCCGATTACCAGGGGGAGTGGATCGATTGCGTCGAATTTTACTATGAGGGTCAGCCACTTCCCGATAAATGGGACCATATCAGTTTGAGTGGGACGTTCTGCCGAGGGGAGAAAGAGACCTCCGTCTGGTGACGGATGCACGGGGGGGAGGAACGTTATTCATACCGAGGAATTGACTTGTCGTAGCCACAGAACTATCGTGTTGGAGTGGAGTGACGCTCCACAGAGGCGAACCGTGTGCAATGGCGCAGGGAGCTATTTCCGGAAGAAGAGTTTACATGAAATCCAGAGAACGCATTTCAGTATTCCTGGCCGTGCTGATGATGACCTGTACAGCATCGCTTGGCCAAACTCCGGTCGTCGATCCGGAGCTGGCCAGGAACTGGCCGACCTATCAGCACGACAATCAAAGAAGCGGGATCAGCCCGGTGCAACTGGAGCTCTCGCTGAATCCCGACTGGGTTCTGGTCCCGCGGCAAACACAACACGCCGCTTGGGAAGCGTCACCAGCCAAAGACGATCCGTGGCATGACTTCCGCAACCTGAAACCGAGATCGCTGTTCGACCGCGCCAACTACGTTGCCGTGATGGACGATCTGCTTTTCTTCGGTTCTTCGGCAGACGATATGGTTTGTTGCGTGGATGCCAAGACCGGCGTTGAGCGGTGGGTCTTTTTTACCGAAGGCCCGGTTCGCTTGGCCCCGACGGTGAATCAAGGCCGAGTGGTATTCGGCTCGGACGACGGTACCGTGTATTGTCTGAAGGCGGACGACGGGGCTCTGATTTGGAAGTATAAACCCTCTCCCGGCAATGACCGCATCATCGGCAACGGGCGCATGATTTCCACCTGCCCCGTCCGAACCTCGATGCTGGTGCAAGAAAATACAGTCTATTTCTGCGCCGGTATTTTCCCCCAAGAGGGCGTGTATATGTGCGCCCTGGAGGCGGATACCGGGGCTGTGAAGTGGGAGAAGCAACTCTCGATATCCCCGCAAGGCTACCTGCTGGCTTCCGTGAGCCATCTCTACGTTCCAACGGGCAACACGAATCCATTTGCTTTTCTACGCAGCGACGGCTCGCCGGTCGGCACACTCGGCTCGGGGCGTTCGGGCGGAACGTACGCGCTGATCGCCGGGGATCGCTTTGTCTCAGGTCCGGCGCATGACGGAAGCGGGACGGATCTTCTCCTGGCGTACGATTCCAACACCACCGACCATCTGGCCTACGTGCGCGGCAACCACATCATCGTGACCGAGACCGTCTCGTATCTCCACAGTGACACCAGCCTCAGCGCCTTGGACCGTGCCGCCTATTTCAAAGCCGCGGAAAAGGAGACCGCCTTACGGTATCGGCAAGAGAAGATCAAAGAGGAAATCAAGAAGATCAGGAAGAACCCGGACGATCCCAAGATTGACGCACTGGCTGAGGAACTGGAGAGCGTCAAGTCCGGTATGGAAGAGTCTCTGCTGGCCAGGAAAGCGTCCATTCTGTGGTCGGTGAAGTGCGGTCATCCGCATTCGTTGATCGTGGCGGGGACGACCTTGTTCGCGGGCGGCGAGGGTGAAGTGGCCGCTTACTCGCAGTCGGACGGCTCGACGCTCTGGAGTGGAGATGTGATGGGGGGCGCTCACGGCCTCGCGGTCGCCAGCGACAGTCTCTACGTGAGTACGGACCAAGGAACGATTCACCGGTTCAGCCGCGAAACCGGAGTGACCCAGCGGCACACGTATTGAGTCGATCGTGGAAAGAAGCCACTCGATGGAAGTTCGTGAAAATCAATGAAATAAGACGAGTAACACCATGCTAAAAATGACCGCCATTATCGCAACGATTCTGATCTTGGGAGGCTATCCCGCCTGGGCCGCGACGAGCGTTGTCGCCGCGGGGCCGTACGCACAGCACCTGAGCGAAGAATCGGTACGAATCTACTGGCAGACCGACGAAGCGTGCGGTTCAATCGTGGAGTATGGGACAGCACGGTTGTCCGACCGCGTCGAGGATGCTTCGCCGAAAACCAAACACGCCGTGACATTGACCGGCCTGCAACCGGAGACGGAATATACGTACGCCATCAAGGCTGTGCGTGAGGGTGTTGAGGAGTCGGACGGTCCCTATGTGCTGGATACGACGTTCGACAGCGGGGTCGAGCCGCTTGCGGATGTCGCCTCTCCCTATCCCGACGATTCACTGACCGCGATGTACGCGGCGGCAGCGGAGAGTATCCTGGCCCGTTCCGGCGTTCAACGCGGATACTGTCTTGTTATCGGCTTCGGTGAAGGCCGTCTGGCTTTTGAGATCGCCAAACGTAGCCGGTTGAAGATCATTGGCATCGAACGGGATGCGAGTGCGATTGCGACGGCGCGAAACCGTTTGCGCCAAGTGGGGATCTACGGAGACCGTATATCGGTGCAGGCTGGCTCTCTTACCAAACTTCCTTACCGCGACTATTTCGCCAACCTGATTGTCTCCGACCGTCTGCTGAGCGGGGGACAGATTCGCGGTGACGCATCGGAACTGTTGCGTGTTCTACGGCCATGCGGTGGGGTTCTGTTGTTGGGACAACCCGCAGGCGCGGATAAAGGCTTGGATGCCTCGGCCGTAAGCGAATGGCTCTCCGGTGGCGGTATTGACGGGTGCGAGCAAACGTCGGGGAACGACGGTATCTGGTTTCAAAAGGTCCGCAAGCCCTTGGACGGCAGCGGAGAATGGACGCACCATTATGCCGAACCGGGAAACTCGGCATGTAGCCAAGATAGCCTGGTGCAGGATCCGATGGAGGTGCTGTGGTTCGGCCGTCCAGGTCCTCGCGTGACCATCAACCGCCATAGCCGTCCGATGTCACCTTTGTACAAGAACGGCCGCGTGTTTATTCCGGCAGACGATCGAGTCATCGCGGCGGACGCGTATAACGGTACGCGACTGTGGGACCTGAGCGTGCCGGGTTCGCGGCGCCTGGGAGCGTTCAAGGGTTGCGCCCAGATGGCGGTTACGGATGAATACCTGTATATCACCCAAGGTGATACCTGCCACGCGGTCGACGTTCTGACGGGACTCCCGGCGCACACTTTGACTGCACCGCAACCCATCGCCGAGGAGGCGCGAGACTGGGGATACTTGGCGTGCATCGACGATCAGATCGTCGGTACCGGATATCGCGCGGGTACGCCTTTCTACGAATACACATACAATGGAAACTGCAATGTTCTCGAAGAAGATGACCGGGTCTGTATGGTCAGCGAGTACATTTTTTCGCAGAACCGGAAGAGCGGCGAGCTACTCTGGACGTATCGTGTGGGCGCAATCTTGGAGAGCAGCATCTCTGTGGGAGACGGGCGGGTCTATTTCGCGGAGAATCGTAATTTGCCCGCGCCGCAGGGCCAGTGGGAAGGCCCCGGCCGACGCTGGGTGGGGCACTTCACTTCCGGTGACGAGACGTACCTGGTGGCATTGGATTTGGCAAGTGGAAACATTGTCTGGGAACGTCCAGTGAATCTGCCCTACACGGAAATGATGTATCTCAGCTACGCCGATGGCATCGGCTGACCGTCGGCAGTTATAACCAAGGTTCCGACTGCTACTACGGTGTGTTTGCCCATGAGGCCGACTCCGGTGAGCTGAGGTGGGAAGACCGATACGATTCAAGTTTCGGCCCTGGCGGTTCGCACGGCGAACAGTGGCAGCATCCGGTGATTCTGGGTGGGCGTCTGGTCTCTCGTCCGTTTGATTACGATCTTCAGACGGGCGCGCGTGGGAATTTCAGCATCAAGAAGGGCGGCGGTTGCGGTACGTACTCCGCATCGACGGACTATCTGTTTGCACGCGACGCTAACCCAACATTCTATAAGTACGGTTCCACCCATCGCGGCGCATTGTGCCGAGTGACCCGGCCGGGATGCTTCATCAATATCATTCCCGTGGGAGGTATGGTTTTGGTGCCGGAATCCGGGTCGGGGTGCACGTGCGAATACTCAATTCAGACGTCCATGGCATTCGTTCCGCGCTGAAAACCTATTCGATACCGCCGCCGACACGAGCCGCCGACATGAGCCGATGGCCCTTGGAGAAGAACCCCATGCAACGACGTGAATTTGTGACTTCTACGGGAACCGCTACCGCCGGACTGATGTTGGGGCGAATGGCGTCCGCTGTGGATGCGTCCAAGAGCGACAAACGGCCCAATGTTCTGTTTATTATGACGGACCAGCAGTCGGCGCAGATGATGAGTTGCACCGGCAACAGGTGGGTCAAGACACCCGCCATGGATCGGCTGGCGGCATCGGGAGTCCGTTTCGAACGGGCGTATGCGTGTAACCCCGTCTGCGTGCCGTGTCGATTCAGTCTCCAGACCGGCCTCATGCCCAGCGCCATCGGCATGGGACGGAACGAGGACTCGCCACAGTCGACCGTCACTCCGGTCATGGTTCAACAGTCACTGGGCAACCTCTTTCAGCGGGCTGGATACGAGACGGTATACGGCGGCAAGGTGCATCTGCCCAAGAAGATGAACGACGTTCAGGCCCTCGGGTATCGCAATCTGACTGGGGACTCACGCCAGGAACTGGCCGATGTCTGTGCGAAGTTCATCAAAGGGGAACACGAAAAACCGTTCTTCATGTTTGCGTCGTTTATCAATCCACACGACATCTGCTATATGGCGATCAACGATTTCCGCCGCACAAACGGTGAGCCGCCGCACGGAAACACCGATTCGAAGGTCTGCGAGGGGCTGCTCGAAGATGCCAGAAAGAGCAAGGATATACACGCGTTCGTGCAGAAGAACTGCCCACCATTGCCGGAGAATCACGCCATCCCGGAGGGCGAAGCGGAGTGCATTACTGAGAACTATACGAACGCGCGTCCGTTTCGAGCATACGCCCGTGAGACCTATAGCGAGGATCAGTGGCGGCTCCACCGCTGGGCGTACTGCCGATTGACGGAGATGGTCGACAAGAAGATCGGGATCGTGCTCGACGCGGTACGGGAAGCGGGCCTGGAAGAGAATACGCTGATCGTGTTCACGAGCGACCATGGCGATATGGATTCGGCGCATAAGATGGAACACAAATCCGTGCTCTACGAGGAAGCCGTGCGCATTCCGTTCATCATGAGCTACAAAGGTGTGATTCCAGAGGGTCAGGTCAATGAGAGAGACCTGATTTCGAACGGTCTGGACCTGCTGCCCACGGTCTGCGACTACGCAGGAATCGATATGCCGTCGGGACGCGCGGGGGCGAGTATTCGTCCGCTGGCCGAGGGAAGTGCAAGCCCAACCTGGCGTGACCACGTAGCGGTCGAGAGCCAGAACGGCAGGATGGTGCGGTCGGAGCGTTTTAAGTACTGCATCTATGATTCAGGCGAACGGCGCGAGCAACTGATCGACCTGAAGAACGATCCGGGCGAGATGCGTAACCTTGCGGATAGCCAAGAGCATAAGGCGGTCCTGACACGCCACCGACGGCTCTTGAAGGAGTGGGTCGAGAGAGCGGGGGACACGATCGGTTCCGCGTATGTCTAATAACAGTCTGCCCGTAATCAGTGAGGTTCTAGCCCGTTCGGTGTGACACGAATCAACTGCCCGAGCATGGGTTGGCTGCGTTGGGCGTTCATGTAGACGGCCAACACCAAGTCGGGCTCGACCTCGACCATACATCCCATCGCCCAGACCGGGTAATCGATCACAGTGCCCGCATCCCAATGTATCCCGTCGTCGCGGCTGATGTTTACGGAGTAATGTGGGAATCTGTGCGCACAGAGGATCGCTCCGGATTTCGTTCGTACCATCGACTGAGCGTACCCCGGGAATGTGGCGCGAACCGCCGCATCCCAGGTCGCGCCGCCATCGTACGACCAACACTGCCACATGGTGGCGCTGTAGATCGGCCGAATCAAAGTCATGACGGTGTTGCCGATGACCACGCCGGTCGGTTCGGTGAAATCGAGCGAGCCAGGGACCTCTCCGCGTTTCTTGTCTGTCCAGGAGGGCCGGTCCAACTCGATAGGTGCGGACCAACTCTTGCCGCCATCCCGGCTTTGAATGACCGCAGCCTTGCAGTGTATGGAGCCCCAGGTGCGGACGTCGGTGAAGGGCTCGTCATCGGCATTGGCGCGGCCGAGAAGGAAGCGCATCAGATGTCCGCTCTCGTTCTCGAGTAGAGGACCGTACGGTGTGAAACTCTTGGGTAACGCCGGCCAATCCGGCGCGACCTGCGAGGCGAGGGGATCGGACCAGGAGCGTCCGCTGTCCTCCGACTCGGAAATCAGGATGTCCGGAATAGGCTTCTCGACTTCCTGCTGAGAGCGATAGATCATGAGGATC
This sequence comes from uncultured bacterium, assembly GCA_964436365.1. Taxonomy (GTDB): domain Bacteria; phylum Hinthialibacterota; class Hinthialibacteria; order Hinthialibacterales; genus CAYTDF01. Next base: position 7,526 of record CAYTDF010000140.1, read on the forward strand.
AAGCGGCCACTGGATGTGCGGAACATCGAACTTCCGTAGTCGGAGACCTCACCGAGTTTCTCCGGTAGGGTTTCGGGTGGCTCCCAGGTTCGCCCTTTGTCCTTCGAGCGGATGAGTTGGTTCCTGCCCGCTAGCAGGATGTCGCCGTTGGGTGCGATACACCCGCTGGGCATTAAGTCTCCCGGAAGTTCGAGCGTGAATGCGTGTTTTGGGACGGCCATCTCGCCTTTCCAGAGAGGGGGAGGTATCTCTTTCCCGGAGATACGGACGTTACGGAACGCGTACCAGCCGTATCCAGCCAATCCCACACAGCCGCTCTTGAAGGCGTCATCGGTCACGCTCAGTGCGCGGCGATTGTCGACCCAAACCTGAATCCGCGGCCCCTCGGCGACGACGCGTACCTTGAACCAACGGTCGGTCTCGCTGGGTACGCCGGGAATCCACTCGGCTTTCATGTTTCGGAGATAACCGTCTCCATCGACCTTGGCAATCGCGGCCCAGAAGTGCTTGGCGCGCAGTTGCTGGCCTCCCTACGGGAAATAGACGAAATAAAATTGGTTGGGGTCGCTGGCGCGGAGTATTAGCCCCGCACTTCCGGTGCCTGTCTCGCGGTAATCCCCGTTGAACTCAAACTCCACCGTACAATCGGAGAACCCCTTCTCTGTATAGAACGCACGGCTATGCAGGTTCCACAGATCCGGCGGCCGGATGACGCCCTCCTGATTTTCGGTCCAGTCACCGCCGTGGAAGTTCCATGCGGACCCGTCGGCAATGGTTAAGGTTTCCGACGCCCAGGGAACCATCGGGCTGCCCAACAAGAACGCGAGTGTGAGACCTGTCAGTACGGTCAGTGTACGCCACATGATTTTCCTCCTAGCTACATCACGGTTAACGGCCTATTGTCTGATTTCCAACCCGCTCCACCCAATTGGCTGTCCAAGCCACCGCTTCGGGGTCGTTGTTGATGGTGAGAAGAACGATGCCCTCGATTCGGCGGGCATGAGCGAGTTTGAGCGCTGTCGCGCACT
>CAYTDF010000140.1:8563-9843 GCA_964436365.1 uncultured bacterium
GTCGTATAGATAGAGCCCAAGAATAATGGGCTTCTCAGGAAACAGCCGTTCGCAATGGGTGAGGTTCTTTTCGATATCGACGACATCCTTTGCGTGCCATGTCCAGAGATTGATGACGTCCAACTCTTCGATGTAGTCATTGATGTTCTCACGGTCTAGATTCATGGTGTAGACCACCCCCCAGAGTTGTACGCGAGCAAACTCACCGGAAAGCAGTTGACGTACTTGCCGGATGTGCTCCGGCTTGAAACCGTGATCGATGCCCACGGAACTCATGTCGTCCAGCAAGACACCCTCGATCTGGGGGTAATGATCGACCAGCCCGCAGATGCGCGCGACGGTCTCCTCGTAGATCCATGGCGGGCCGCTTATTTAGCCATCGGCGGCGATTTCCCAAATCAGCCGGGGACAGTGGGCGACACTTTCGGTCAGCTCTTCAGCCTTGCGGTCGTCATGTGGCAGACCGTTCCCGGCCATAATCATGTTGGGGACGTGCAGCATTTCGGCGCGTTGCGCCGGAGAGGCTTGAGCATAGGTCGCAAAAGTGTGCGAGCCGGGTTCGGCCATCCCGGGGTTGCCCCATATCCAGATCAGGTCGCGGATGGTCTTTGGGGTGCTTGAGGTGTGCTTAGTGACCCTGTCTGCGTTGCAAAAACAGCCCCCCGCTATGGCTGACAGTATCACGACTGCGATTGCAAGAATGACATAACTTCGTTTCATTGCGCCGTCCCTCTGCGGTTGTATTCTTTTCGATTGATTGCGTTAATCCTTTCATAGATTCTGAAAGACGTCTATCCCCCACGGGAAGCTTGTTTTCACTACCATCTTGACCGGTGAGAGTTTTTGATCGATCATTTCTACAGAATGAGGTCGTGTGTTTTCGATCAAGAGTCGACGATACCGAACCACGAGTGGGAGAATGTTACATGGCGGATAAGCGCACGGAAAACAAAGTGACCTACCCGCCGCTGGATTCGGCGATCCAGTCGGGCAAATGGTGGCACGCTGTCCGCTATTTCGGCCCGGGGGCGATTGTGGCCTCGGCGACTATCGGTAGTGGTGAGACGCTGTTTGCCTCACGGGGTGGAGCCATCTTTGGATACTCTCTCCTCTGGTGCTTCAGCGCAGGGATGATCTTGAAAGGTCTTCAGGTCTATAGCGGTGCGCGGTACATGTCGCTGTCGGGCGAGCATCTTATGGAACGCTGGTCTCAGTTACCCGGCCCACGCAATTGGTTTCCTTGGATGATGTTTGTCTTGTGTGTGGTTTGCTTCCCGTTC
>CAYTDF010000141.1:0-9826 GCA_964436365.1 uncultured bacterium
CGGGGTTGTTTTACTTCGGTGACGTTCCTTTCGGTTCACGTTTGGTGAACTTCACCAAACCCGGGTACGCCTCCGTGACGATGCCCATCTATTTCGGGAGGGACGTGACCGATTTGACGGTTCGTATCCAGAGCGGAGGCGCGAGCAGCCTGCAAGGTGTTGTGCAGTCGTCCGTGACCGGTCTGCCTTTGTCCGGCGTGCATGTGAAATGTGGAGACCGTGCGGCAATGAGCGATGACGAGGGTTACTACTCGTTCTCCGCGCTCTATTCGGGTTCGAATCTCCTGAGCGCAGAAGGACGAAGCGTTGTTCCCCTCTTCAAAGCGCTTGAAATCCCCGAGGGTGGCCTGGTGCACGACATTGAACTGAACGAGCATCCCGTCTCTTTGGGCGGTGTCCTGGAACGGAGTGGAGAGACCCTGGCCGGTGCACGGATTCAGGTTCGAGGCGCGGAGACGCTCGAAACGACAACGGATGCGACCGGTTATTTTCTGCTTCCTCGAATATCGTTGGGGCAACGGACGCTGCTCATTACGCCCCAAAACGGTGAAACGCGGCGGTATGACCTGGAGATTGGCCGACCGCTCGACGTACGAATCGACTATGACTCCGCGGAGGAGGCTGAAGTGACGACCGTGCAGGATTGGCTTACGCGGTGAGCGCGAGCGTGACTCTACTTCCCGGAGTGAGTTGACTCTCCAATGAGCCATCAGGCTTCGACGCCGGTTATGATTGGTGTCGAGGTCGGAGTGGGGGTGGGGGTGAAGGTCGGGGTCGGAGTCGGCGTGGAGGTCGGCGTCGGTGTGAATGTGGGCGTTGGCATGTTCGTGCAGTCAAATGACTGGAGTCCTTTCTGAGGCGAGTACGCCAGGCCCGCGACGAGGCCGCTCCCACCCAGGAGCGCTTCGCCCAACCGGTCCCGTAACGTGAGCACATCATCCCAGTCATCGCAGGCCAGCTCGTTGTCACGCAGGTCGAGTGCCCGAAGGCTGGAGTCGGCCATGAATCCACTCATATCCGTGAGTCGATTTTCACGGCAGTCAACGCTTCGTATGGCCGTGCTGTTGGAGAGATCGAGTTCGCTCAGTTCGTTTCGCGCGCATTCTAGCCATGAAAGCTCCTCGTTCTCCGATAGATCGAGTTCGATCAGCCGGTTGTCGGAACACCAGAGCCACCGCAACGCGGTACAGCCGGAGACGTCGAGTTCGCTGAGACGATTTCTCCGGCAGTCAGCCTCCGCCAATGCCGCGCATCCCGAGAGGTTCAATCGCTCTAACTGTCCATCGGTGAATGTGAAGACAGTCAGATCGGTGCAGCCGGACAAGTCGACGCTCTTTAGGGGATTGTTCAGACAGTTGACTTCCCGGAGTGATGCCGAACCGGAGAGGTCGAGATCGACAATCCTGTTGCCGTTGCAGCGGAGCGATATGAGCGCGGTGTTGTTTGCCAAATCCAGGTTGGTCAGACGATTCTGAGAACAGTCGAGCGATTGGAGTCCGTTCAAATACTCGATCCCGGTGATGTCCTGGATGCTCTCACGATCACACCGCAACGTTCCGTTTCTCCACGACACCTCGGATGCCCGTTCGGCCGTAAACAATCCTCCGGGCACGGTTCCGATGAACTCTTCGACGATTCGGCGGAAATTGGCGTCCGGGAAGTTCTCAGGCGTGTTGATGTTAAGCGATTCGGGGAAGGCGCCGGCCAAGAAGGAGAATGTCATCGTCTCACGAAGCGGGCCGATGGACGTGATCTGTGCCTCGGAAACTCGGCCATCCCACCAGTTGGAGTTGGGAATGCTGGATGGCCCCCACTCCGAGTGAATTGGATAACTCCAAAGGTCCTCCGTGTCGCCCCTGTTTCGCTTTCTCTCGAGATCCCAGAAACCATCCGCTTGCATCAGCGTGACATTGTAGTGTTTTTCGGCTGTACGTTGCTGATTGCGCTGATCCCCGTGCACCGTATCGATGTGCCAGATGGCGAGCCCCGCCGCGGGCAGCCTCACGTCCCGCGCGAACTTCTGCCGGTTCTCGATAAGGAAGAATTCGTTGGAGTGAATCGGGTCGGGTATCTTGTAACAGACGTTGACGGTCGCCTGAAGAGAGCACGATTGCGATACGTTCAACAATCGGGTTTCCATCCATCCCGCGCGGCCCTTCAAATACGCACACGGCTCGACAGGGTTCTGCCCAAAACTTCCGAATCCCATGAGACAGTAGTTGCCGACGCCATTGGAGTCGTAATCGTAGTCGTAGAGGTCGGGCCAGCCGAAGAGCAGATGGCCACTCTCATGACAGAAGGTGCCGATCTGTAAGAAGGCTTCCATGCCTGTGATCTGGAAGCGGGCGACGTGGAGTCCGTCGGCGCGCCAATCGAGAACTCCACTATGTGGCCAGAGGCCGCATCTCCACCCCTGACTGGTAGAGCCGACGTAAAATCCGCTTACCGCATCGATTACGCCATCTCCGTTTCCATCGAAAGGGCTGAAGTCGAATCCTCGGCGCTCGAGATCGTCCAACGCCTCGGTGAGAAGCTCCGCCGCCGGATCGATCTCGTCCTCGCAACGATCGTAGTAGGCCTTCTCATGCTTGGCGGTGTAATAGGCATCCGGAACGTAGTTTGTGAAGATGAACTTCCCGTCCGAGACGTCGTTGTAGTAGTCGCGAATCGAGCCGTTGTTTCCAGAGTCACCGTATCCGACCTGGTTGCAGAATCGCTCGACTTCCGACGGAGAAAAAACACCCGGTTCGTCGGGGAAGTCGAGCAGGAGGCAGATTCCACGGACGTTCCCAGACGTGACGGCGAAATTCGCTTTTGACGACTCCGCTTTTTGGCCGAGCGTCTTCCGTAACGATGCCAAGCGAGCGGTGGCCCTATTGTCGTGCCGCGAGCGCGCGGCACGTATCTTCCTTACCATCGAATCCTTGTTGATACGGATATGCTTCTGGAGGGGACGCTTCGCATGAGGAGTCGCTCCCGGGGGGATCCCTGTGGGGACGAGTTCATTGCCATCGCCCGAAAGACGGGCATATTCGATTCGATCCGTGTTGGGATCGCGGACGAGCGTGTATCCCTCCAGGGACTCGACGACCTGATGAAACTCGTCGCCCCAGACGCGTACGTGGACGCGCTCGCCCTCCGGTTGCCGGAGTTCCATGGTTCGGCCTTGCACCGGAGCGCCGAAAACGGCTTTGACATTGCAGAACAGCCCGAAGCAACCGGCCCAGCCCAGCGTGAGAACGATTGCCGTTGCGCCACGGAAACAGCCTATTCCGGTTTGGCGAACTCGAAAAAGGCGCATCTCTCCCTGTTCCTAACGTGTGCGGCGGTCTCTACTCTATTATAGTATTCGCCGTTCGCCTGAGGGTAAAGTAGTCAGTTGTAAAGAGTTGTCTTTTTTTGCTGCGCGTATGTCTCTAGGGGAAGAGTCCCCGGACGCTCTTTTCCGTCGCGGTGGCCTTTATGCCCAGCGCCAACGCGGCCATGCGCATGGAGATTTTCTGCTCGGTGGCCATGTCATACACTTTCGAAAAAGCGGTGTTCATGTGCCCGTTGAGCCGTTCGTGCGTCTGCTCTTGCGTCCAGGCGTAGCGCTGGATCGCTTGGACCCATTCGAAGTAGGAGACGGTCACTCCTCCGGCGTTGCAGAGGATATCGGGGGCAACGTCGATCCCGCGTTCCTTGAGGATGGCATCGGCCTTGGGAGTCGTCGGTCCGTTAGCGCCCTCCACGATGGCTCTGCAGTCGAGCCGTTCGGCATTGTGGACGTCGATGACACGCTCCAGGGCGGCGGGGACGAGGATGTCGCAGGGCATTTCTAGGATATCTTGCGAAGTGACCTGGCGCTCACATGCAAAGCCAGCTAGCGAACCGTGATCCTTGGTGTGTTGAACGGCTTTGGCGATGTCGATTCCCTTGGTCTCAATATAGCCTCCGCTCACATCACCGATTCCGACAATCGTCGCTCCCCAGTTCGAAAGGTACTCGGCAAGATAACTGCCCACGTTACCGAATCCCTGTACCGCAACGCGGATTCTTTCGAGTTCGAGGTCGCTCCGCTTGCAGTACTCCCGTACACAAGCCGCGACACCGTAGCCGGTGGCTTCGCGCCGGCCCGGGATTCCGCCGATCTCAATCGGTTTTCCGGTGACGATCTCCGGGACAGCCTCTCCCATGTGCTGACTGTAGGTATCCATGATCCAGGCCATGGTTTGGTCGTTGGTGCCGACATCGGGCGCCATGACATCCAGTTTGGGGCTGATGATCTGAATGAGTTCGTGCGTCAGGCGGCGAGTGATGCGTTCGAGCTCGCCGATGGAGAGTTTCGACGGATCGCAACTGACGCCCCCCTTTGCTCCGCCGAAGGGTAGCTGCATGACGCCGCACTTCCAGGACATCCACATCGCCAACGCGGCGACTTCGCCGAGTTCTACCGTGGGATGGTAGCGTAGCCCGCCCTTGCCCGGCCCACTCGTGATCTGATGCTGCACGCGGTAGCCGAGGAATCCGCGCACGGAGCCGTCGTCCATACGGACCGGTAGACTGACGATGGTCGATCGCTTGGGAAGGCTGAGGCGTTCGACGAGTCCGGCGTCAATTCCCATCCACTCGCTGGTGGCACGCAGCTGGTGCACAGCCATTCGGTAGGTTTCACTCGAAAACAGCGTTTCTTGGACCATTGCATTTCCCTTCCATGATGGTGTCCCCGTGAAGTACGTTCGCTCGTCACTCAGACCTGGCGCTATGTCACTTTTGTATTTTGTACAATTCTGGACGTGGCCGATAGAGAGATAGTGGCGATTCGAACTCCACCCCGCGCGGGAAGCGCTTCGGGTCCGGGTGTCGCCTGGTCATTTTGAACGTGCTATCCTCAAGCGCTATTGAAAAAACAACACGCGCGGTTTCCAATGGAGCCTCCCGTTCGCCCCCTGGCTGAACGGTCGTACGCCGATCAAGACCAATCCTGGCCCGGGAAGCCCAAACCGCACAGAACGAGGTATTCGACTTATGGCTACTGCGACGAAAATTACCGTTAACCCACCCCGAAATCTTCTTGTGGGCGAGATGCCCAAGATCGGTATCCGACCCGCTATCGATGGGCGACGCAAAGGTGTTCGCGAGTCCCTGGAAGGCCAGACAATGGCCATGGCGAAGTCTGTGGCCGCGCTCTTGACAGCAGAGCTGCGCCATTCCAACGGTCTCCCTGTGGAGTGCGTGATCGCCGACAGCTGTATCGGCGGTGTCGCCGAGGCGGCGCAAGCGGCGGACAAGTTCTCCCGGGAAAACGTCGGTGTTTCGATCACCGTGACGCCGTGCTGGTGTTACGGCTCGGAGACGATGGATATGGATCCGCTGACGCCTAAGGCGATCTGGGGCTTCAACGGCACGGAGCGCCCGGGCGCGGTCTACTTGGCGGCGGTTTTGGCGGCGCATAACCAGAAAGGCGTGCCCGCGTTTAGCATCTACGGACGAGATGTGCAGGACGCAACGGACACGACGATCCCCGAAGATGTTCGGGAAAATCTGTTGCGGTTCGCGAAGGCCGGGCTGGCCGTGGCAACCATGCGTGGCAAATCCTATCTCTCGTTAGGCAATGTCTCGATGGGGATTGCCGGTTCCTTGGTCAATCACGATCTGTTCGAAGCGTACTTGGGCATGCGGGTCGAACCTATCGACATGACCGAGTTTGTGCGGCGGATCAACGAGAAGATCTACGATGAAGAGGAATACGCACTGGCGCTTCGTTGGGTGAAAAAGAACTGCAAGGAAGGCAAAGACACGAACCCCAAGCATCTCAAGCTGACTCGTAAAGAGAAGGACGCGGTTTGGGAGACATGCGTCAAGATGGCCTTGATCGCTCGGGATCTGATGATCGGGAACCCGCGTTTGGCGGACCGATACGGCGAGGAAGCCTTGGGGCGGAACGCGCTGGTGGGTGGTTTCCAAGGACAGCGGCATTGGACGGATCACTTCCCGAATGGGGATTTCATGGAGGCGATTCTGAATTCGTCGTTCGACTGGAATGGGATTCGGCAGCCGCTGATGTTTGCGACGGAAAACGATGCACTGAACGGTCTCTCCATGTTGTTCGGGAATCTCTTGACCGATACGGCGCAGATCTTCGCCGACGTACGAACGTTCTGGAGCCCGGCCGCTGTGAAGCGTGTTACCAGACACACACTGAAAGGCCATGCCGCCGCGGGTATCATCCACCTGATTAACTCCGGCGCGGCGACATTGGACGGCACCGGCCTGCAGAAACGCGGTCGGGAAGCATGTATGAAACCCTACTGGGAGATCACGCCCGGTGAAGTCCAGAAGTGTCTGGACGCGACGACCTGGTACCCGGGCGAGCGTGAGTACTTCCGGGGCAGCGGATTCTCGTCGAACTTCGTTACCGACGCCACCATGCCGGTTACCATGTCCCGACTCAACTTGGTCAAGGGCCTCGGGCCTGTTTTGCAGCTGGCCGAGGGGTTCACCGTGAAGCTGCCGAAAGCCACCCACGAAACCCTCAACCAACGAACCAGCCCGACCTGGCCCACCACTTGGTTCGCACCTCGGCTTACGGGTGCAGATCCATTTAAGGACGCCTACTCGGTGATGGCCAACTGGGGCGCGAATCACGGCGCGATATCCTACGGGCATATCGGCGCCGATCTCATTACGCTGGCTTCGATGCTTCGGATTCCGGTCAGTATGCACAACGTGCCGGACGAGGGGATCTTCCGTCCCAGCACGTGGAGCGGGTTCGGGGCGATGGACGCTCAGGGCGCGGACTACCGAGCGTGTGAGAACTTCGGACCTCTTTACGGAAAGTTCTAGTTCTCCGGCTGGGCTTTTTCGAATCGTCGACCGGATAAACACGAGTCGGCATAGGCTCGCGGGCAAAGTGAAAATGAAAAGTGCGGTGCCGAGGCTTGGTTTTGAGCCTTTGCACCGCACATTTTTTTGTACTGTATTCTTTGGAACCGAAATTTCTAAGAACGTCGTGCTGAGACGTCGCAACCGCACGTAGAACTGGTACTCATGTTTTGCGGTTAGATCTCATAGTGCAGACCGCATTCGGTCTTCTCTTTGTCACGCCAACGTCCGGAACGATCATCCTCCGAGGCTGTGACCGGGTGCGTGCAGGGTGAACAACCGATGCTGGCGTATCCGCACTTGTCCAACGGGTGTTCGGGCAAGTCGTGCTTCTTGATGTAGTCCTGCACTTCTTGTTTTGTCCAGCGCAACATGGGATGGATCTTGAGGACGCCGTCGTGTTGCTGGACGAGAGGCTGAAGGCCTTGTCGACCCTTTGTCTGGTCGTGGCGCACACCGCTAACCCAGCCGCGATAGTTCTCCATGACGCGGCGCATAGGCTCGACCTTGTGGATGTAGCAACAGAGCTCGGGATTGGATTCATACGGCGCGTGCCCGTATCGGGCGAAGAGTTCCTTCTTGCTCATCGCGGCATGAACTTCGACAATGTTTAGGTTGAGCCGGTCACGAAGCGTATCGCGGAAGGCCAGTGTGTCTTTGAAATGAAACCCCGTATCCAGAAAGAGGATCGGCATCTGAGGACAAGCGCGCGAAATGATGTGGAGCAGCGGGACGCTCTGAGTCTGAAATGAAGAGCTGGCCGCGACATCCGGCCCCAACGCTCCCCAAGCCCACTCGAGTATCTCTTCCGTGGTGGCTTGGCCATGGCGTTCGTTGAGGTCCTCGATATCGAACGCCTCAGATGCAGAGTTATACGGTGATGCAGCGCTGGTTGCAACCATTTTTCTTCTCGATCCTCAGGATATCTCAGCGTGAGCGAGTTGTTCCTCAGCCTCTTCCGCCTCTTGCGCTAGACGCTTCTCCCGCTCCTCCAATTCGTGGTGAAACTGAGCCGGATGGGGTGGAGCACCGTTGGTGTGTGTTCGACTCCAGAACTCGCCAAAGGTCTCTCCATCTTCGCGTTTCTCTACGAATTCCTCCAAGTAGACGCGGACGGTGTCTGCGATGTCATCAAAGAGGACCGTTTTCTTCTCGAGTCCGGCCAGTTGATCGCCCGCACAAGATCCACCGACGAAGAGAGCGTACCTGTTCTTGGCTCTCCCGACGAATCCGAAATCGGCGTTGTACGGTCGCGCGCATCCATTGGGACAGCCGGTCATTCTGAACAGTATCGGTTCGTCTTGTAGATTCAGTTCCTGCAAGACCTCGTCGATGCGGTCCATGGCGGGCGAGAAGACGCGCTCTGCCTCCGATAGGGAGAGACTGCAGGTAGGCAGCCCGACACAGGCGTGCGACATCTTGCGGGCCCGGGTGAGGGGAGCCGAACCGAGCACGTTGTGTTCGCGCAGGATCCGGTCGACCTCGTCTTTCTGTGCGGGTTCGATATCGTGGAAGAATAGGTTGCAGTTTGGAGTGAGACCGATGGGGAACCCGAACGTCTGCGCGACGGTGCGAAACGCCGCACGATAGCGAGCCTCGTCTGTGTCGCCAATGCGCCCCTGTGGCACATAGGCGCAGACAAAGAGCTTTCCATCTCCTTGCTCGTGCCACCCGACCATGTCTTCAATGGTCCCCCACTTCAACGGTTTTGGGGGTTCCACCGTGACGTCGGCGGGCATGCGTGAGAGGACCTCTTTTCGAACCCACTCGATTCCGTTGGTGACGATTAAGTACTTCATGCGGGCGCGGCGGCGATCGTCACGTTCGCCATGGTCTCGCTGCATGATGACAACCGCTTTGAGGGCGTCCACGACAGACGCGCGAGGAATATAGAAGAGCGGTTGAGAGAGGATGGGGTAGGTCTCTTCCTTGTTGTGAGTCATCCCCAGGCCACCCCCCACAAGCATGGTGTAACCTTCGACCTGACCGGCCGGGGCGTGAGGGACTAGCCCGATGTCCTGCGTGTAGACATCGATATCGTTACGCGGTGGGATGGCAATGCCGATCTTGAACTTTCTGGGGAGATAGGTCTTGCCGTAGATCGGTTCGTCATCGACGACGACTTCTTCTTTCCGGTCTGGGTCCGTTGTCTGGAAACCCATCTTTTCGCCATCGAGCCAGATCTCGCTGACGGCGCGAGTCTTGGCGGCAAACGTATCGGCGAGCTCTTGGGCCAACTCTCGGGCGTCGCGATGTACGGGTGTATCCAATGGCCACGGGGGGGCCATCACGTTCCGGACCACATCACCACAGGCACCCCAATTGGTGATCCCCGAACCCTGAATATCGAGGATGGCCGCTTTCAAATCGCCCTTGACCACACCGTGAAGTTGCAGCCCCTGGCGAGATGTTATCCGGACGGTTCCGCTACCGAGTTCGCGGGCCAAGCGGTCGTGGATCAAGTAGGTTTCTGCAGATATCCGCCCCCCCGGGACCCGGCTGCGGACCATGAATCGATAGTCTTTGTCCAGACCGGCTTTGCGGCGCTCCGCACGAGCATCGCGGTCGTCATATTGGTACGAACCGTGGAACTTGAGTATCTGCACGTCCGCGTCCTCTAGATGCGTTGCGTCCGACTCCAACGTTTCACGGATCGTTCCGCGAAGTCCCCGACTCTCTTTTTTGATATCTTCAACATTCGCCATCGTTCCCACTCACTTGCCTGCAACGTTATCGTTGCCCTCGCGCCCGGTTGTGGCACGAGTCTTGAACGTTGGGTGTGCCTTGAAAGAAGTTTTTCTTCCCGAGGGGATGCTGGATACCCAGAGATATACCCGTACCGGTTTCCCCTCATCCTGGAATCGGATAAGCGCCACCGAACCCCTTCGTTCGATACGGTTGACCCTAGTATCCGAATAATAAGCCGAAATGAAATGGTTGTCCACACCCTCAACACCTATTC
>CAYTDF010000142.1:0-1121 GCA_964436365.1 uncultured bacterium
TTTTCTAGGACTGTAATCGCCGCTTTCATCGCGGGAGAGAGAGCCGCGAACGGGTTCGATTGAGGGAGAGCGAGAAGAAACAGCATCCCCAAGATGAAGGGAATTAAATTGGGAAGCAGAAAGAATCCCCACAACATCCAGACGTAAGCCGAATCGCCGCTACGCTTCCATAGTCTGTATAGCCATAACGCACAGAGCAGGCCACCGACGACGAGAGCGACACTTCGGGTCGCCATAATATAGAAACCGAGCATATGGTTTGGAGCCATCAGGAAACCTCCTCTTTCGAAGAGTTACCAACGTCACAGGAGAACAAGCGTCGGAGTGGAATGGCTCCGTTGTGCATCTTCCCCAGTCCCACAACGACACAGCCGAGCCCCAAACAGATGACAATCAGATCGGAAAACCATAAGACGTTTTTCACCGCCACGATACTGATGGGCGTTTGTGGAAACGTGGTCGTGAATAGACGATACAGACCCCTAACTGCGCTCTGTGCAAGCGGCGCTCCACCAAGACCGGCCATCAGCCAGAAGTACGCGGTCTCTCCGGTCTTCTTCCATATCCGGTAGAACCAGTACAAGATGAAGACGTTCAGGCCGAAGAGGACCAGTGGCTCCCACTGTTGGAATATCTGATACGCGGTTCTTTCCATGGTATACCTCCAATCACCTACGGCATTTTTACTCGCAACGGTTCGATGAATTTCAGGAAGCGATCTCGCACGCGTCCGCCGAACTTCGAAAAAAGTACGGTCTTGCCCGCAAAACTGGCCAGTGCCGCGAAGATGCAGAAATATTCGGCGAGAGGGAACAGGAATTGAGCGAATCTATGTGCGGCGGAAGTAAGATTAGCGTAGGGATATTCGTTCAATCCGGGGATGTTAACGCTCACGGTCTGCACAGCGTTGTTGAGCATTGTGAGGAAGCGGCAGAAGAATATCCCACAAAACCAGAAATGAATCGATTCTCCTGTGCGCCTCCAGAGCCGGAACATCCAAAAGGCGCAGAGAAGGGCAAGACCCGAGAAAAGGAAAGCCTGCGACCCCCAAACCCAAATCATAACTGTTACGTGTGGGTCCGTCATGACCCTTTCTCCGATGGGGCGGGTGCGTCTGAAGA
>CAYTDF010000142.1:1131-9765 GCA_964436365.1 uncultured bacterium
GTTGGGCGAGGCCCATGAAGATGCAGCCGTAAGCGAGGTAGGAGAACACAAAATAGGTGAATTGCAGGGTATATACCATCATTGGGAACGGAAACGACCTGGGGAAGAGAAATCCGGCCATATTCACCAGAGAGTTGAAAAATGGTGCAACGCCGAGACCGAACATCAACCACAGGAGCGCAGTCTTGTTGGTTTTGCGCCAGAGCCGAAAAAAACCGTACACAACAAGCACATTCAGACCGATGAACAGAAACAACTGCAGCTTCATCAGAACGGCATAGACAGAATTCTGCATTGCATTCCCCCAAGCGTAAGCAAGTCTAGCATAGACGGACGGAGTGTGTCTCGGGCGTGACAGGGGGCCATCCCGAAAAGCCCGGTTCCGGGGTACGCTCTCTGCAACATGAACGCGCCACAGAACCATAGCGCAACGGCCGCACAGCCCTGGTACGTCTCCACCCGTCTGCATCTTCTCGTGCTGGCGGTCTTCTTCGCTGTGCTGTATATGCCGTGCCTGGGGATGGGCTCGCTGGCCGCGTTTGACGAAGGAACTTACGCCGAGGTCGCGCGGCAATGTTTGCGGGGCCACTGGGTGGTGCTGCATCACGGACCGGGACCGTGGAACACCGACAAGCCGCCGCTGATGATTTGGGTGCAAGCGATTTCGATGGCTCTGTTCGGCGAGACGGAGTTCGGCGTGCGATTCCCGGTGGCGTTGTGCGGAATCGCGCTGGTTCTGATGACATACGCGTTGGGCCGCCGCATGTTCGGAGCGCTGGGAGGTCTGCTCGCGGGGCTGCTGGTGGGGCTTTCCCCGCACGTGTCCGGTTTCGCCCTCTCGGGGATGCACGATGTCCCACTCGCGGCGTGCACGACGGCGGCGATGCTTTGCGGCTATATCGGGTTCATCGAAAAGCGCCCCATCTTTCAAACTTGGATGCTGATTCTTGTCGGTGTGGGCGTGATGGTGAAGAGCGTTTCCGGTCTGCTGCCGGTTTTCGCGATCGGTCTGTGGATTGCGCTTTTCTGGCAGTGGAAACGACTGGCGTGGCGGGCGGTTCCCGGCTGGCCGTTGGGGCCGATACCGATGGGGTTCCTCGGCGCGGTGCTGATCGTGGCCCCGTGGCATGTGGCGTTCGCAATCGCCTTGCCCCATGACTTCTGGTACCTCTATCTGGGATTCACGATCAAACAGCGCCTCATCGAGGGGTTCTACGTTCTGGGCGATTTCCCGTATCTGCAAACGCTGATCAATATCAACGGTGCAAATCCGCTGCTGCCGCTGGGGTTCGTGGGTCTTATTTGGCTACTGGGCAGGTTGTTCGCGAAACGAGATTTGTCGAACGCGTATCTGTTTCTGTGGCTGGGTGTGTTTACGGCGGTGGTTCTTCTGTCGCGTACGCAAAGCCACCACTACGCGATGCCGATCTATCCCGCACTGGCGCTCACCGCCGCCGGACTCCTGGATGCATTCATACGGGATCCCCGGCGTCACGCGGGGCTGGTGGTGCTGGGGACCGGTCTGACCTTCGCCGCGTGGCCGATGTTGCACGATCAACCGTCTCCGTCGGCGCTGGTGAACGGGCTTCTTCTCGCGGGTCTGCTCGCGGCTCTTGCGACCTGGAGCGGACGGGCGCGGAGGCTGGGTAAAGGGCCGTGGATGGAACGGGTGGCGGTGGGATTGTTGGTCCTGGCGCCGATCGGATATTGTGTGCATCTCTTTTGGCCCCCCGACGGCAGCGAAGGCGTGAAGGAACTGGCTGTCGAAACCCAGGATCTGCTGACCGAAGACGACCGCCTAGCCGCGTACGACGTCACCTACCTAACGCCCGTCTTCTATTTCGACAGGCCGGTGACGTGGGTCTTGAAACGTAGCGAGATTTTGAAGGACTGGTTGTTGGCTGAAAACAAGGCGTACGTGATCGTCGATCAGCGCGGTCTGGAGGATATCGGCGCGGGGAACTATACGCTGATCGCACAAGCCAAGGACCGGGCGCTGATCACCAATCCCGAGGGCCGTGGCGAAGAACCTGCGGTCTACCCCGTCGAGTTCGAACTGCATCCGAATGGGACCGGTATCTATCAACTCGATAGCCGGGGCCGGATTACGTTTTCGAACGGTAGTGTGAGCGACCCCGTGGTTCGTACGGACGAACGGGCGGTCGATCTCGAAATCGTGCCCGATCCGACATCACTGATCGTGATGACCAATCGCGGACGGTTCATCACTGTACGAGGCAGTGTGACGCTGCCGGATATGCCGTTGGGCGATGTGGAGTACGTCGATTTCGAGTTTTCGCTCCGAGGCGGGTATTTGGTTCTGGACCGGTCGGGGCGGGTGATGGCCATGGATGGCGCGGCGCACTACGGGCATGAGGAAGGGATCTGGGGCGAAATCCCCGTCGATCTGGAGTTCAACCCCAAAGGCGACGGTTACCTGATTCTGTATTCCTACGGAACCGTTCGCGGATTCGGTGCGGATACGAGCCCCCTCAAGCAGGACGCTTTCGGCTGGGACGCCATGGCCGATATGACCCGTAGCGCCGATGGCCACGCCGTACGGCTGGACCGGTTTGGCGGACTGCACGGTGTGGCGGCTGGGGTGCTCTCCCCGTACTACGGCCCCGAAACCCGTCACCGGTCCATTCAGATCGGGGCGGATGGAACGTACCAGCTTATGGCTGACGGATTGGGTGTTTTCCCAGCCCAGACACGGTAATGTAACTTCCCCAAACTGTTTTCGATCTGGATGCTCGGAGCGCCCAGCCAACGGGGGCTTTTGAGAAACGCTTTACGCCCGGCCGAACTATGGGGTATCGGTGGGCAAAACGATACGGAACAACGCACCGCCTTCGGGCCGGTTCTCGGCCAGTAACTCCCCGCCGTGGTCGTGCAGGACACGTTTGGCGATGGACAACCCCAGCCCGAGTCCTTCAGGTTTGGTCGTCTTGAACGGTTTCCCAAGGTGCTCCAGGATGGGCTCGGCGATCCCCGGTCCGTTGTCGCTAATCTCAGCAATCGCCCGTCGATCTTCGAAGTAGAGCGTGATGTCGACGGTCCCTTCCTCACCGGTGGCGTCGAGCGCGTTTGTGAGCAGGTTGAGGATGACGTGTTGAAGCCGGTCGGGGTCGCATCGGACCGGGTGTCTACGGGGGGGATGTTTGAAGTTGATCTGTACACTGTGCTCTTGAATCCGGTGATCGAGGAAAGCCAACACGGTACGAATGACGTCACGTAGCGATGTCTCCACACGGTTCAGCGGACGCTGCCGCGCCAACTGCAGCACACCCTCCACGGTCGTGTTGAGTTCGCGGATTTTTCCCGCGATGACTTGGATGTCTTCCTTGACCTGGTCTGGAGAGGGCGTTTCCTGTTCCCAAGAGTGGACGAGCACGTTGAGAACGGCGAGCGGGTTTCGTATCTGGTGGGCGATGGTGGCGGAGACTTCGCCGAGCGTGGCCAGGCGTGCGGCCTGGAGCGTCTGATCCTCCATGGCGCGCATATCCTCGGTGAGCGTGGCGTTACGGATGGCCACGGCCGCACTGCCGGCGACCAGCTCGACCCAGGCCACCTCGTGGTTCGGCCACGCACGTGGTGAGGCCGAGTAGAGTCCGAGAATGCCCAGGCACTCGTCGCCAAAACGAATGGGGACGGCCAACAACGAGCACAGGCCTTCGGCTTGGGCGAGTTCGCGGTCGCGATACTCCGGATGAACGCGTACATCCTCGACGATGAGGTTCTCCTGTCGTCGAACGACCGACCCGAATAAGGTTTCGCGAATGGGTAAGTTGCGGCGGTTGAGGTACTCGAGACTGCATCCGTACACCGCTTGAAGCACCAGCTCTTCGCCCTTCTTGTCCACGAGCATCAGAGAACACAGTTTCGCTTTGAACAGGATCGAAACCTCTTGTACCAGACGCACCAAAACATGGCGTAGCGAAAGCGTGGACGCGGTGGTGTTGGCCATGCTCAGAATGCCCTGCATCGTGCGGGTCTGTAGCGACACCAGGTGGTCGACCCACATCCGAACCAGCTCCCGCTGTCCTTCGGTGAGGGCTCGTTCGAGGGCCCGGTCGTCTTGCGATTCGACGACGACCAAGAGACCGACCGGCATCTCCGCCACGCTCAACGTGTATGCCTGCCAGGGAGTTATCTCCAAGAACGGGAATGTCGGCGCGCCGCTCGACAGCCGCGCTCCGTGATGCCAGGGCGCGCGTTCATCGGGGCGAAACGGAATCTGGGTTGGGAACGGAGGTGTCGGGTGTGCGTCTTTGGGTGCGGTGCTCGAACAACGCTCGAGCGTCTCTCCACCCGGCTCGGTGAAGAGGTACAGCACAGCACACGCGCATTTCGACGCGTTGTGTATACGGTCGAGCCAATCGGCAAGAGATTCGTTTGGAGAAGGGTCCCGCATGGGATTCGTTTCAGGGGGGAACTGCCGGGGGCGACACTCTCGACGTCAAGAACGCGCTAAGGATATGTCTGGACCCGAACGCCGCGCATATTCTTGCTCGAATAGGGTTTGATGCTCCTCTTGTAGGCCTGCGCTCTTCTGAAGTCGTCGATTGCGCGAAGGTCTCGTTCAGATACATTTTGCGATCTTGTGCCCGGGAGTTTCGTGGTGAATTTCGACACGTCCTTGCTCATGGCTGTGCCGGTTTTCCCGGTCGACGAATAGAGTTTCCGCCCGGTCTTCTTGACCGTGTTTGTCACGGCCGATAATCCGCTGCCGATTCCACCGACAACCGGGTTGTTCGTCACCTTTCGGCCCACGGCGCAGCCCGAGAAACAGGAGGCATAGACGCACGCGGCCAGAGCGGCCGAGAGAGCGCGCCATCGGAAAGAGCTTTTGAGAAACGCTCTGGTTGCACTGAACATTTGGCACCTCCCCCGTCGCTTTCTCAGGGTTTCGTCTGTCAGGTACATCGATGACAAACGTTCGAATCCACCGAACTCGCTTTCCCGTCTATAGGACATCCTCGCAGGAAGTGTATGCACGGGGATGGGGAGGTGTCCAGCGCCACCCGTCCCTCTAGATTCGGTCTGAGCGAACCTGGGGGGGGGAGGGCGGTCTTGTCAGCGTTCCTAGTCGCCCAATGTGTGGCGACGTTCCAGAGAGTGTAAGAACAGGTGCAAATCCGTCGCTTCGACCGTTCCGTCATCGTTCAGGTCCGTGCCCGGAACCGCGCCCCGGGGGCTGTTCCATGCCGTCGAGAACTGGAACACATCCTCAAATGTCAAGCGGCCATCACCGTTCAGGTCGGCGTCTCGGGAGCGGAGCGCGACCGCTAACGCGGCGGCGTCTCGCTTGTCCACAATCCCATCCGGGATGAGGTCCACCGTCGCCGGAACTGGCTGATCCGATCCCCACTGCGAGGCGAAGAGGAACAGGTCGAAAGCGTCACGGATTTCGTTGCCGTCTAGATCGCCCACCAGCGGCGACGAGCCTCCGAGCCCGGGGGCTGTGGTGAAGAGAACCAACTCCCCGGCTCCGGCCACTCCGTTCGGCGCGGACGAGGTCATCGCGCCTACGGCCAGATCGAGCCATTCGTCACCATCCAGATCGGTCAGATCGACCGAGTGACCGAAACCAAGCATGTCCGTTTCGGGGGCGGAGACACGTTGTCTTCGTGTGAAGTCGGGGCCGAGGATCAGGTCCACCGCCCCACCCGCGCTGAATGGGTTCAGTCCGCCGACTCGTCCCACAGCGAGATCGTCGATGCCGTCACCATCTATGTCCCCCGCCGCGATCGATTTCCCAAACCCGAGGTTAAAGGCTGGATCTTCCGGCTCAATCGTCGTATGTACCAGGTTCTCCAGATCGAAATCCGGTCCGAAGAAGACGACGACGTGGCCTTCGAACAGATCGCCCGCCCCATACGCACCCACGGCGATGTCTTTCTGCCCGTCGGCGTTGAAATCGCCTGCGGTCACGGCCACGCCGAATTCAGCGTAGAGACCCGGTACTGGGTCTTGCAGTGTGTCGAGCAGTTTGCGGGTATTGACGTTTCCGAAGAGCAGCACCTTGCCCTCGTTGCCACCCTCCTCGCCGCTCCCGGTCACATCTCGTTTGGGGACGCCCACGACGATCTCGTCCCCTGGGTTGGCATGAATATCGGCGATGGCGATCGAAGAACCGAACGCGTCTTCCATTCTCGGCGCGGGATGCTCGATGGTCGCATACGCGCCCGACGCGCCGTCTTCATACACGACGATCTGACCCGCGAATATCTGCGAACCGGATTTCCGACCCGGAATGCCGACAGCCAACTCGGGAGTGCCGTTGCCGTCGACGTCACCCCATCCCAGCGCCAGGCCGAAGAAATCCAGGCCGAAGAAATCGTTCGCTTGACGCGCTTGGGGATTGGTCAGGCTGGCGAGTTGGGTGAAGTCTGGCAACGATAAAATACGTACGACGCCAAAGCCGTTCTGCCCCGAGTTGACATCCTCGTTCCACGCACCCACGGCGAGCTCCGGTACTTGGTCGTTGTCGATGTCGACGCCGAGTACATCGACTCCATAGAACGCGTTGCTTCCCGGTTGGGGCGAGGGTGCGCGTGTGACGAGCCGTGGATAGAAAAACTCCTGAGCGGCGACGACTTGCGCCGCGCATACCAACAAGAGAATAAGTAGGCCGAGGACCGAACGATCGCCGAGACGGTTTCTTCTTGGAGTCTTCACGCTTTTCGCTTTCGTGGGATGGAGTGCTTTCTCAAATCCTAGCCACGGTAACACCGTGCTCGCGGAGCTTACGATACAGGGTTCGTTCGCTGCAACCGAGAATGCTTGCCGCCGCTTCCTTGTCTCCGCCGACCCGCTCCAGCGTCCCCTGGATGACCTCCGCCTCGGCGTTGTCGAGAGACGAGCCGAAAGGAACCGCGATATCGCCTTGTGGTGAAGACGGTGTTTCGTCGCGGACGTGCGCCGGGACATCCTGAACGGTGATCCGGTCGCCCTTGGCGAGGACCACACCGTGCTCAATCGCGTTCTTCAACTCCCGGATGTTTCCCGGCCAGTTGTAGGTCTGGAGCCGCGCCAGGGCCTCTTCGCCGATGCCTCGAATGTCTTTCTGATTTCGCTCCGCGTAACGGCGCATGAAGTGGTCGGCCAAGAGGACAATGTCCTCGCGCCTTTCCCGTAATGGAGGTAAGTGGAGGTGAATCACGTGGATGCGGTAATAGAGGTCTTCCCTGAAAAGGCCCTGCTTTACGAGGTCGACAAGATTTTGATTGGTCGCCGCGACGACGCGTACATCGACCTGGATGGGTTTTGTGCCACCCACGCGTTCGAAAACGCCTTCCTGCAGTACGCGCAACAACCTGACCTGTGATGGCGGGCTCATCTCCCCAATCTCATCCAGGAACAGCGTTCCCCCGTTGGCCAGCTCGAATCGTCCTGTATGATCGCGAACCGCCCCCGTGAACGAGCCCTTCACATGCCCGAAAAGTTCCGACTCGATCAGGCTCTCCGGCAGCGCACTACAGTTGACCTTCACCAACGCCGCGTCGGCACGTGGACTTAGATTGTGAACCGTATCCGCCACGAGTTCCTTGCCTGTTCCCGTGTCGCCTGTGATCAAGACCGTGGCAGTACTGGGGGCGACTTGCTCCATCGTCGTGAGTAACTCACGCATTCGGGAGCTTTTCCCGATAATCAGATCCTTGGCGACGAAAGCCTTGAGTCGCTCGCGTAGATTTTTGTTCTCGACGATGACTTCCCGCGATTCCAACGCTCGTCCGGCGATCAGACGTAACTCGGGCATTCGTATGGGTTTGAGTAGATAGTCGAAGGCCCCCGCTCGCATAGCCTCGACGGCGGAGTCGATCGAACCGTTTCCCGTGAGCACGATAATCGGGACCGTGGGATCGATGTTGCGTATGCCCCGAGTCACGGCAAGCCCGTCCACTTCTGGCATCAGCAGATCGGTGATTACCAGATCGAAAGAGCTTTGACGGACCAGGCTCAGCGCTTCCATACCGCTCGTGGCCCCTGTGATATGAAGAGAATCCGTCGTAAGAGCCCGCTGGAGAGTGTTGACCATCCTGCGGTCGTCATCCACGACTAATACGTTTTGCATACTCGGCCTTTCGCGCTCTGCGTCCCACTTATAATGTATGAATGTCACTCCACGTTTTCGTTTTTGGGAGCATCGTGGGGTGTGAAGCCAGCGAATCTACGTCTTTTGTCAGTGACTCACTGGTCATTGTCAATTTATACCGGCGATTGTCAAAAATGACAAGATTTACCTTCCTTACTAATCTTGTTTATTTGCATGGACACTTATCTATATAGATGTTATTTTCCCTTCCCTATTCGGCACCGTGCCTGGGGCGTCGCGATTTCGTTATCGTAACTCGCGCGCCTGAGTTTGGCGGAGACAGGCAGACCGGAAGACAGACCAAGCGATGAGCGTCGAGCGAAAGAAGGTCCGGGTTGAGGGAGTTGTCCAGGGTGTGGGATTCCGGCCGTTCGTCTATGGATTGGCGGTGCGGTTGGAGCTCACCGGATGGGTGCGGAACGATCTGCGCGGCGTAAGTCTTGAAATTCAAGGCCCTTCCGACCGAATAGGGAAGTTTGTCGCGGACCTTCGCAACGGCGGGCCGCCGCGTTCGAGGATCGACAAGATTTCTGCGG